>NZ_JBELDZ010000002.1:47624-78476 GCF_042094015.1 Aurantibacter sp.
CTATTGAAAGGTATTATGCAATACAAAGTACTAAAATTTAACATTTTGTTAACATTTACAAAGTCGTTTATTTTGATTAATTTAGCTAAAAATCAAAATATAAATGAAGCTAACACCAAGTAAACTCAATAGTTTTACCGCAATAAAATTACCATCGGCATTTTTATGTGGCGTACGTACTAAAGTTTTAAATAATAAACAATGTATTACAACAGTAAAGCACAGATGGATAAATCAAAATCCTTTTAAATCTATGTTTTGGGCTGTTCAAGGTATGGCAGCAGAGTTTTCTACTGGTGCATTAATGATAGCTAAAATCCAAGAAAGTGGTAAAAAAGTATCTATGTTAGTGACTTCTAATAATGCTACATTTACTAAAAAAGCAACAGGAAAAATTACGTTTACGTGTAATGATGGTTTAAAAGCTAGTGAGATTCTAGAAAAAGCAATTTCTACAGGTGAAGGACAAACTTTTTGGATGAAATCTGTTGGAACAAACGAAGCTGGCGTAATAGTGTCAACTTTTAATTTTGAATGGTCTGTTAAAGAGAAGAGCTAATATGTAGTATAAAAAAAATAAATCATTCTAGCAACTGTAACAAATTTCTGATTTAAACTACATATAAATTGAACTAAAAACTTTATAAATGAACGCACACGAAATAGATTACGAAATTTTTGGAGAGGAAATGCAATATGTAGAAATAGAACTAGATCCACAAGAAGCTGTTATAGCAGAATCTGGAAGTTTTATGATGATGGATGATGGTATTAAAATGGAAACCCTTTTTGGCGATGGTTCTCAAAAAGACTCTGGATTTTTAGGAAAAATTCTTGGTGCAGGAAAAAGAATTCTTACTGGCGAAAGTTTATTTATGACTGCTTTTTACAATAATATAGTAGGAAAACGTAAAATATCTTTTGCATCGCCTTATCCAGGGAAAATTGTACCTATAGATTTAACAGAATACAATGGGAAATTTATTTGTCAGAAAGATGCCTTTTTATGTGCAGCAAAAGGCGTTAGTATTGGTGTAGAGTTTAGTAAAAAAATTGGTCGTGGGCTTTTTGGAGGCGAAGGATTTATAATGCAAAAATTAGAAGGCAATGGAATGTCTTTTGTTCATGCTGGTGGAACTTTAGCGAGAAAAGAACTTAAGTCCGGAGAAGTTTTACGTGTAGATACAGGCTGTATTGTTGGATTTACTCAAACCGTAAATTATGATATAGAGTTTGTTGGCGGAATAAAAAATACCGTTTTTGGTGGCGAAGGATTATTTTTTGCAACACTTGAAGGTCCAGGAATAGTTTATATACAATCTTTACCTTTTAGTAGATTAGCAGGACGCGTTTTAGCAAGTTTACCTAGAGGAGGAAACAGTAAAGGCGAAGGTAGTATTTTAGGAGGTTTAGGAAACCTTTTAGATGGTGATAATAAGTTTTAGTTAATAACTTTGTTAATATTGTATTAAAGTCGCAATAAAAAGACTATAATTTTTATTATCTTTAAATCTGAATAATATAAAACAAATTGCTTATAGTTTAAAAACTACTTTAACTAAATCTATTAATTATGGCAAGAGCAATGTTTGAGTACACTAAAACCGTACTCAATAAAGTAAGTTTTGATGCTAATTTATTTTGTAAAGAAGTAGAAAAAGCCTTAAAAAGATTACTTCCTTACGAGATTGAAGAACTTAAAATATTTATTCAATCTTTAGCAATAAAAAATCCAGAATTAGGTCAATGCTTACTTCAATTAAAATAAACAAAACGCAACCATTAATTTGGTTGCTTTTTTTATGCGTTTTTGATTTCTAGTTTTATATTTGTGTAAAATTTTTCACACTGAAAAAATTAGCTGTCATACTTTTATTTTTAGCATTTGCTATTAGGCCAATTTACTTTGTTGGTTACGTGGCATATTTTCAGTTGAATATAGATTATATAGTAGATACTTATTGTGTAAATAAAGATGTTCCAGAATTGAAATGTAATGGAAAGTGTCATTTAACAAAACAACTTACAGTTACACCTACTAACTCAACAAATGAAACAGCAGTTCTAAATACTATTTCAGAAGCTTTTTATCCTTTGTACTTTCAAGAATTTACTTTAGAGAAGACTAAAGAACAGTATTTTGTTAGTGATAAACCTTTTTTTTATTACTCATTAAAAAATTACACTTCATTTCTTAATTGTAGTTTAAAGCCACCGCAAGTTTAGTTTAACTTAAAAACATATAATTATTATGTAATTAAGGGTTTAGTAATCCTAAATCTAAAGTTTACATACAAAAAATTAATGCCTTTTTGTATTTGAAAAGATTACGCTTTTTTCAAGTAGAGGCACTATTTGTCTGTAAAATAATAAAACTATTCACAATACAATAAATATTCATTATAAAATGAAACATACCTTATACGCCTTATTTTTTATGGCTACAAGCCTTATTATGGCTCAAACTGAAACAACAAAAGATACAATAATAAATTATTCTGGGAGCAGACCAGATGGACATGCACCGATTTCTGTTATGGGAGATCATACTCACGGAAAAGGAGAGTTTATGTTGTCTTATAAATTTATGCAAATGAATATGGAAGACATTTTAGTAGGAAACAATAATGCTTCTTCAGAATCTTTATTAATGCCAAATGGAGGAGCTTATATGGTAACACCATTAAATATGCCAATGCAGATGCATATGTTTGGTGCAATGTATGCACCAAGTAATAATACAACATTATATGTAATGGCCAATTATATGTCTATGGAAATGGATCATATTACAGCTATGAATATGTCTTTTACAACAAAATCTTCTGGATTAGGAGATACTAAGGTTGGTATTTTATATAATTTTTGGAAAAAGAAACGTAGTAAAATTCACGGAAATTTTGGTTTGTCATTACCTACGGGTAGTATAGATAATGAAGATGTTACACCAGCATCTGGAGGAAACAATGTTATTTTACCTTATCCAATGCAAACTGGAAGTGGTACCATAGATTTAGATTTAGGTGCTACTTATTTAACACAAGGTGATGTATGGTCTTTTGGTTCTCAGCTAAAAGGCTTAATTAGAGTAGATGAAAACAATAATGGTTATACATTAGGTAATCGTTATAGTTTAAACAATTGGTTTGCTGTTAAGGCTAATAATTGGATTAGTTTTTCTGCACGTTTAGAAGGTGTTTTTGTAGAAGGTATTAAAAGTGCTAATCCAGATTTAAACCCAAATATGATTATTACGGCAAACACGTCTAATTCTGGTGGAGAGTTTATAAACTCTGGTTTAGGAGTTAATTTTTATGTGCCAAAAGGACCATTTAAAAACCTACGCTTAGGTTTAGAATATGCAGAACCTTTATTTCAAAATGTAAATGGAATTCAATTAAAAACCGAAGAAACATTTACTGCTGGATTACAGTATGCATTTTAACTTAGTTAAGTTCTAAATAAAAAAAGGCAACCTAATTAGGTTGTCTTTTTTTTACATCTTTTACTAAAGAGATATAATAAAGCTAAAGTTGATTATTTTTTTGCTAAAGGACTAATTATTTGAACATTTTGAAACGCAATTGCACCTCTTACTACACCAGATATAGTGTCTCTTAAAGCTTCAATAATTTGCATTTTAAGCTCGGATTTATGATAAATAACACTGACTTCTCTTGCTGGAGACGGATCGTTGAAATAATGTAATTTTGCTTTTTGAACTTCGTTTAATTCTAATGTATGTAAGTATGGTAAAAGCGTCATTCCTAGACCTTCATTAGATAACTTAATTAGAGTTTCTATACTTCCACTTTCTAACTGAAATGTTTCGTCTTTTTTATTTTTAAAGACTTTGCATAAGTTAATTACACCATCTCTAAAACAATGTCCATCTTCTAATAGAAGCATATCTTCAAGATCCAAATCAGAAACATCTAATTTGGTTTTGCTTTTTAATCTATGATTTTCAGGAATATAACCAACAAATGGTTCGTAATATAAAGGTCGTTCTTTTAAAGTGTCGCATTCTAAAGGCGTAGCTGCTATGGCAGCATCTAAATGTCCATCGTTTAAACGCGAAATAATTTCCTCTGTGGTTAATTCTTCAATTTTAAGTTTAACTTTTGGATATTTTTTAATAAAGTTTTTTAGAAACATTGGTAATAAAGTAGGCATAACCGTTGGGATAATCCCTAATTTAAATTCGCCACCTATAAATCCTTTTTGCTGATCTACAATATCTTGAATTCTATAAGATTCATTTACAATGTTTCTAGCTTGTGCTACTATACGCTTACCAACTTCAGTTAATTCTATAGGCTTTTTACTTCTGTCAAAAATTAAAATATCTAATTGATCTTCTAATTTTTGAATTTGCATACTTAATGTAGGTTGAGTAACAAACCTATGTTCTGCTGCTTTTGTGAAGTTTTGATGTTCTGCAACAGCTAATACGTATTCGAGCTGTGTAATCGTCATAATAATAGTTTTAGACTATAAAAATATAAAAACTATCAATAAAACTTATATTAAATTGATTTTATTTTAAAGTAAATTTGAATAACTTTTAAATAAATAGATATGCAATTAAATAAAATAGGATTAAACCCAGAAAAAGCAAAAGATATTTCTAATCAGTTAAACGAATTATTATCTAATTTTCAGATTTATTATCAAAATCTAAGAGGTATTCATTGGAATATAAAAGGAAATAATTTTTTTGACTTACATGTTAAGTTTGAAGAGTTATATACAGATGCAAATATGAAAGTTGATTTAATTGCTGAGCGTATTTTAACACTTTCTAATACGCCTTTACATACGTTTCAAGATTACATCTCTCATTCTAAAGTTCCAGTTGGAAAAAATGTAAGTAACGATGTTGATGCTGTAAAATTAATTGTAACCTCTTTAAGTGAATTATTAAAATTAGAACGTACTATTTTAGCTGAAGCTGGCGATGCTAACGATGAAGGAACAAACTCAATGATGAGCGATTTTATTGCTGAACAAGAAAAAACCGTTTGGATGATGAATGCTTGGTTGGGATAAGATAACTCTATAACAAACCTCTAGCTTTAATTTCTAAATACTTGTTTATAGTATCAATAGTTAAGTTTTCTGGTGTAGTAAGAATACTGTAAATACCGTATTTTTTTAATTCGTTTACAATAAGACGTTTTTCGAATGCAAACTTCTCGGCAATTACTTTATCGTAAGCCTCTTGTATAGTTTCTGCTTTATTGTCTATGATGTCTTTAAGCTCTGTGTTTTTAAAGAATATAACTACTAATAAATGACTCTTAGATAAACCTTTTAAATACGGTAATTGCCTATGTAAACTATCTAAAGTCTCAAAATTGGTGTAGAGTAGTAGTAAACTTCTATGTGTTATATTTCTTTTTACATCGGCATATAAACGACCAAAATCACTTTCTTTAAAATTGGTTTCTACATTGTATAAACCTTCCAGAATTAAGTTCATTTGTGAGGTCCTGCGTTCTGCAACCACACGATTCTCTACTTTTTTAGAAAAGGTAAAAATCCCAGCTTTATCTTGCTTTTTTAAAGCCACATTACTAATAACTAAAGCAGCATTTATTGCATAATCGACTAATGTTAATCCGTTAAAAGGCATTTTCATGGTACGGCCTTTATCTATAATAGAATATACAGGTTGCGATTTTTCGTCTTGAAACTGATTTACCATTAACTGATTTCTTTTAGCTGTAGCTTTCCAGTTTATAGTTCTTAAATCGTCTCCTAAAACGTAATCTTTAATTTGCTCAAACTCCATAGTGTGACCAAGTTTTCTAACCTTTTTTACGCCATATTGATGTAAGTTATTACTAATGGCTAACAAATCGTATTTACGCAATTGTATAAAACTTGGATAAGTTGGAATCATAGCTTCGTCCGAAAAAATATATCGTCTTGCTACCAATCCAAAAACGGTTTTAGCATAAATATTAAGTTTTCCAAAAGTATATTCGCCACGTTCTGTTGGTCTTAACTCGTATTTTAAATCTAAACTTTTAGACGCTTCTATTTTTTTGTTAATTTCAAAATTTCTGACTTGGAATAGCTCTGGTATTTCGTCTATAATTGTAGTGTAAATTGGTAATGTATAGTAATTCTGAATAGAAAGATTAACATCATTTAAATCGCCATTAGAAAATTTTTCTGGTATAATTCTAGTAGCCTCAAGGCCTTTTTTTGTAAAAAACAACACTAAAGTATCTAAGACTAAAAGCGCTACACAAATTAAAAGTAGGATAGAAGTAATGTTAAGAAATACAGGAAACAAAAAACTAAAAACATACAGTATAACTATGCCTAAACAGGCATAGAAAAAACGATTTTGTATGTAAAATGATTTTAGTTTATTCATTTGAGTTATTATAATAATTCTTCTCTCTTTTTTTGTCATTCTGCGCTACGATGCAAAAACTATGAGTAGTATTTAAAAATATAATTCTATCTAGGAATCTCTACCGTTTCTATAATCTGTTTTATAATCTGTTTTGTTGTTACGCCTTCCATTTCACGTTCTGGAGTTACAATAACTCTATGTTGTAATACAGGAGTTGCAGCTTGTTTAATATCTTCTGGTGTTACAAAATCTCTACCATTCATTGCAGCAAATGCTTTACTTGCTTTTAGTATTGCAATACTTGCTCTTGGAGAAGCGCCTAAATATAAAAACGGGTTACTTCTAGTATTTATAATAATATCTGCAATGTATTTTATAAGGTTTGGCTCAATAATTATTTGAGTTACTAACTTCTGAAAACTCTCTACTTGTGTTTTGCTTAATGTAGCTGTAATTTTATCTGTTTTTTTAGAGTCTTGAAGTGTTTGTTCTCGCATTAAAATTTCAACTTCTTCTTCTGTGTTAGGATAATCTACATCAATTTTAAAAAGAAAACGATCTAATTGTGCTTCTGGCAATCTGTAAGTTCCTTCTTGTTCTATGGGGTTTTGTGTTGCTAAAACTATAAAGGGTAAATCCATTGTATACTTGTTTCCATCTATAGTAATTTGGCGTTCTTCCATAACCTCAAACAAAGCAGCTTGTGTTTTTGCTGGAGCTCTATTAATCTCATCAATTAAAATCATATTAGAGAAAATAGGTCCTTTTTTAAACTCAAATTCCGATGTTTTTATATCAAAAATTGAAGTTCCTAAAATATCACTAGGCATTAAATCTGGTGTAAATTGTATTCTGCTAAAATCTACATCTAAAGATTTTGCTAATAGTTTAGCAGAAACTGTTTTTGCAACACCAGGAACACCTTCAATTAAAGAATGTCCGTTGGCTAAAATAGATGCAATCAGCATATCTATCATTCCTTTTTGCCCAACAATTACTTTGCTGATTTCTGTTCTAATTTGAGAAATTCCAGCTTGTAATTCTGATAAATCTATACGATTTGTAAAACTTAAATTTCCAGATGTGCTTTCAGGATTTAAAGTGTTTTCAAAAGCTTGACTGTCTGTTGTGTTATCTTCCATAATTATGAATTGTAAAAGTCTTCTATTAATGAGTTTAGGTCTAATAAATCTTGCTCTGTACAGTTTGTTTTAGCTCGTAAGTAAGCAATTTTATTAACTAGTATTTTTATGTCTTCGGGTTTTTTACTTGTTTTTAAGGCTAAGTTTTTTACAAACTTATCATCTAAAATTTGAGTGTCTATAAAATAGATGCGTCTTATGTATTCTAGCAAGTAAGTTACTTTTTTAATAATTAAATTATTATGGTCTTTAGTTTCGTAATATAAATTACCTATGGTTTTTATAAAGGCAACTGTGGTGTTTTTGTGTGGTGTAATTACTTTAACAATACGTTGTTTTCTTTTAGCATTAAAAATAATAAAAAGAAATAGGCTTATTAATCCTAAATACCAAGCGTATTTTAATGCTTTTTTACTTAGAATAAAACGAAGTTTTGAGTTCCCTAAGTTTTTACCAACCCTGTTTTTGGATTTGTAGTATATGTTTTTTTCTGGAACATAACCTAGAACAGTTTCTATATAAGATTGATTTTCCTCTTTTAAAATGTTGTAATTAGTAAATGTAACTGGTTGTAAATGAAAGATAAAACTACCAGAACCATAATTTACTTTAGCAAAATTTACATAGGTAGAATCATTAAAAGTTTGTGTTCCTAAAATAGTAGTTGTGTACGGATCTAATTTGTTAAAATAAACATTGTTTGTCCCTTTTTTTAGATGAATTGAATCGTGCTTAAATTTAGGATTAGATAATTTAAAAGTTGCTTCGCCTTTAAAACTAAAACTTGTTTTTGTGTCTAATTTTAAAGAATCTTTAATAATCTCTGGAATTGTATTAGAAGCTAAAAAAGCCGTATTTCCAACAGAAACATAGTATAGCAGTTCGTCTGCAGAAGTACCATCTATTGTAGCGTATTCTTCAATTTGAACTACAGTTCCGTCAATCTTATATTCATCTTCATCAAAATTATAATTTCCATCTAAAAATTCATATATAGTATTATTGAATGTCTCAATTTCTGAATCTGGAAATAAAGACTCTAATTCATTATGAATAACAAAAGTACCATAAGGCGATTTATGTTTTTCGTTATAGGTTTTATTCCAATTAATTGGTTTCTCTGTTGTTGTTTCTATTAAAAAGATAAAACCAATCAATAACACTAAAAGACCTATATAGAATTTTAAACTTTTACTCATTTTAAGTCATTTAAAAAGTTAGTAAAAGCTATCTTGGATTTAGAAAATTCAGTTTCATCTATATTAAACTCACCATACCATATGTAATTATAAAGGTAAGATGTGTATGCAAATTTTTTAGAAACGGTTTCGTCTTTAATCTCGTATTGGTAATCGCTATTTGTTTTTTCTACATCGTAATCTATTAATTCTTTTTGCGCTAATTCTTTTAATAACCATAGGTAGTAATAACGAATTACTAATCTATAATTATTATCCTTTTCAGATGAAGAAATTAATGCTTCAAAATCAGTTTCGTGAATGTTTTGTTCTATAGAAACATTTGGAATAAGGCTCTTGTCTGAAGATTTTCCAAAAACCCATCTGCCTTCTTTGTTAATAATAGCTTTGAAAATAAAATAAATGACTAGTAATGTTATTATAATACCAGCAATATTTATCATATAGTCTGTTACCTTGGATGCTTGACCATCGGATTTTATATCAAACAAATCTTTAAACAGTTCCGAAAGCCACATTTTAAAACGAGTCCACCAACTTAAGTCTGCTTTAGTACGTTCGTAAATAAATTCATCACCGCTATATTTTTTATTTAAATCTTCAAATTTACGAGGATTAACATCAGAATAATCGGTGACTAAAGAATCTACGTTTTTAAATGGGTTTTGATTTTGAGATGCGACAACTTCATTAGCAAAAAAACTAATAAAAAAAATAGAGATTATGTAGAGTAAATTACGCTTCACTAGTACCAATTAAATCAATATCGTTTTTAAGATTTAGATTGTCATTATCTTCTTTAACACCATAATAAACTATACTTTGGTTAATTTGTAAAATGGCATTTATAATAAAACTTACCATAAAATAAACAATAAAAAATACAATAGTTACTATTAGTACACTAATGCTGGACTCTGTATCTCCTTCGTCTAAATTATTTATAGTTGGAGCAGTTAGTGTTGCTCCTAAATTAAAAATAGATTGCAATACACTTAACGATCCTTGAATAATGTATGCCATAAAATAGAAAATCCCCATACAACCAACGCTATGCCAAAATTTTGAAGTAATAATTGTCCAAGCATAACCAAAACTATCTAAGAAGCCACGTTTGTTATCTAGATATTCTAATAAAGTAGCATTATATAAACCAGAAAATAAGCCAATTAATAAAGGTATTAATAGAATGCCAATTATGGTTACCATAAGAATTACTCCAGCTATACCAAATGCTATTCCTAAAGGAATAGCCAATAAAAAGCCTAGAAAAACAAAAACTAATATTTTACCAAAATTAGTTTTATAACTATTTATAATATCTGCTGTTTCAAAGTTAGTACTATTTGTTTTTTCATATAACTTAAAGTAAATAGGTACATAAGCATAAGAAATTGCAGCAAATAGAAAACTTATTAGTATAAATACTAAAATTAGTAGCGCAAATAAAATTGGGTTTTCGTTAATTATACTTTCAAACTGATTAGTTGTTTCAAAACCATACGCAGAATTAAATACGTCTTGTAAAAAATAAGCACTAAATACATAAGCTATTGCAGCCAAAACAATTAAAAAAACACCATTAATTATAAGGTAATGTTTAAAAAAGTGCTTACCATTTTCTTTTATAAAGGTAAATGTGTCTGCAAAAAAGGCTGAGAAATCTCTAGATTTATATAACTGCATTAAGTTGGTTGTTTTGTTGTTTGTTATTTACAATATGTGGATAAATAATATAATAGTAACTAATAATACTTAAGGTAATAAGAATAATTCCAACAGATAGCCAATTAGGCATTGTGTTGGAATAACGTGTAATATAACCTTCTAAAAAACCTGCACAGATAAAAAAAGGAAATAAACTCATTAAAATTTTCACACCTGTTTTTAAACCGGTTTTAAAAGATGTAATCCTAGAATAAGTTTTTGGAAATAAAATACTTGCGCCAATTATAAAACCCGCAGAACCACTAATAACAATAGCAAAAATTTCCATTGCGCCATGTATCCAAATGCCACGAACACTTTCCCATAAAACATCTTCTTTTTGAAACATATATTGAAATGAACCAACCATAAGTCCATTTTCCATCATAATATAACCGGTTCCAAATCCAGCAAATACACCAGTTACAACATTGGCGACACAAACTCTTAAGTTTTTTAATGTTATACCTATAAAACTTCCCCAATTACTTCCAGATTTGTAAATAGCTACCGGATCTCCGTCTTTTATGTTTTCTAAAGTTGTGTTTACATAATTGTCTCCAAGAACTAATCTTACATAAGAATCATCGTAAGCAGAAGATAAGGCACCAATTCCAACAAATACACCAAAAATTAAAAACGCATACAAAACATAGCGTCTATACTCAAACATTATTTGTGGAATTTCTGTTTTAAAGAAATAGATAAACCTATTTTTATCTTGCCTTTTTGTTTTATAAATTTTTTGAAACGCTTTTGCGGCTAAATTATTTAAATATAAAATGGTTTTACTTTTTGGGTAGTAGGTTTGCGCGTAAGACAAATCGTTAACCAAATGCGTGTAAAGAGATGCTAATTCGTCTGGGTTTTTAAGTTCTTTTCCAAAGATAGATTTCTCAAAGTCTAACCATTTATCTTTGTTTTGTTTAATAAAAGCAACTTCTCTCATATAGTTTCAAAACTAAGCATTTTTTTAACTTTTTTAAATATATTTGAATAGAATTTATTTCGATTTTTTAAATGACGCAAATAGCCATAAATACCACACAAAATGTAAATATTAATTTTGAAGCAGCTTCTGTTGGTGAGCGAATTTTGGGCTATTTAATAGATTTTATAATTAAGATTGCTTATTCAGTTGCGATTTTACTATTATTATTTAATGTCTTTGAATTTGATGATACTATACGTGATTGGGATTATTGGTCAACATTTTCTATAATTGCAATCATTTTATCTCCAGCAATCTTCTATACAGTAACCTTAGAAAGTCTTTTAAACGGACAAACCATTGGTAAACGTATAATGAAAACCCAAGTGGTTAAAATTGATGGATACCAAGCCTCTTTACCAGATTTTATAACACGTTGGTTTTTCTTTATTTTAGATTTTTATACGTTTAGTGGTGTTATTGGAATTATATGTATTGTTTCTACTAAAAAAAGTCAGAGATTAGGAGATATTGCAGCAGGAACTAGTGTGATTTCTATTAAAAATAAAGTGAATATTTCTCATACTATTTTAGAGAATTTAGAAGAAGCATATCTACCAACATATCCAAATGTGATTAAACTATCCGATAACGATGCGCGAATTATTAAGGATACATTTATTAGAGCAAGAGATTCTAAAGATTATGCAACCTTAATTAAATTAAGACAAAAAATTGTAGAAGTGGTTGAAGTTAAAGAACAAATACAATCTAACGATGTAGAGTTCATTTCAGTCATTTTAAAAGATTATAACTATTATACACAAAATATGTAATGTTCTATATATTAGATGTTTTAGGAACTGTTTCTTTTGCTATTTCTGGTGTTTTAATAGCAATGAATAAACGAATGGATGTTTTTGGTGTTTTAATTATTGCATTTGTAACAGCTATTGGTGGCGGAACTTTAAGAGATGTTTTAATTGGAGAAACACCAGTAAATTGGATGCAAGATATGACTTATGGTTATGTTATTCTAGCATCTACTTTTCTAACTATTTTATTTAAATCTAAAATAGATTATTTAAGAACATCATTGTTTTTATTTGATACTATTGGAATTGGTTTATATACAATTGTTGGAGTAGAAAAAGGGATAAGCGTAGGCTTACATCCTATAATATGCGTAGCCTTAGGTACAATTAGTGCTTGTTTTGGTGGTGTTATTAGGGATATTTTATGCAATGAAATTCCTGTAATTTTCAGAAAAGAGGTTTATGCAACAGCCTGTATACTTGGTGGAATTTCTTATTTTTTATTAAAATTACTGCCTTTGGAAAACAATCTTATATTTATAATAGCAGGTTTAGTCGTTATTTTAGTTAGGATTATAGCTGTTAAATTTAAAATAAGCTTACCAAGTCTTTACAAGTAATTTTATGACTAATCAATAATTTCTACTTTTTTAATATAGATGTTGTGTAAAGGCCAATCAGATTCGTCTGTGTCAACACTATTAATTTCATCTACAACATCTAAGCCTTTAGTTACTTTACCAAAAATAGTGTAGTTACCATCTAAATGATAACTGTCTTTTTGTACAATAAAAAATTCGTATGGCGATGCTAATTTGTGTGGGTTTTCTATATCGCTACTAGGCATAGAAATTACACCTCTATGGTGTTTAAAACCACGTTTTGTGTCTGTTGGTAAAAGATAATGTCCAATTTTTCGTCGTTTTCTGGCAACTTCTATATCGTCTGTATTTCCACCTTGAATAATGAAATTTTTAATAACTCTGTGGAATTGTGTATTATCAAAAGCTTTAAGTTTTGTTAAGTAAATAAAGTTAGCACGATGGAATTTCGTTTTATTAAATAATTCAATTTCAATAATACCTTTTGTAGTAGTTAATCTAACGTTTTGTTCTTTGTTTTCTTTCTCATATTCCAGAAAAAAGTCCATAGCATTAGTTTTGTCTAAATACGGAAACTCGGTTTTTATAGGTGTAATTGAATCTATTTTTATACCTTTAGTAACTAGTGGACTGTTTTCTTGATGATTTTCTTCTTGTTTAGAAGTTCCATTTTTACAAGAACACAACGCTAAAAAAAGAAACCAACCAACTAATAAACGCATAATGAATTTTGATGAATTTGTTACATTAGTTTCAAAAGTAAAAAATATTACGCTTCCAGCAGAAAAATCTCATCTTAAAATGGTGCCACCATACAGAGAAGATTTAATCAAACAACAAGCAGGTAATATAGCAAATGCTCGTAAAGCTGCTGTTATGGCTTTGTTTTATCCAAATTCAAGCAATCAAACGTATTTGGTGCTTATTTTAAGAAAAACATATAAAGGTGTGCATTCTGCACAAATTGGTTTTCCAGGAGGAAAGGTAGAGTTAGAAGATAAAGATTTAGAATATACAGCCTTAAGAGAAACCTTTGAAGAAGTTGGTGTTCCAATAGATTATATTACACCTTTAAAAGCTCTAACAAAAGTGTATATTCCGCCAAGTAATTTTTATGTATCTCCTTTTTTAGGAATTAGTAAAAGCACACCATTGTTTGTAAAGCAAGATGATGAAGTAGAAGAAATTCTAGAAGTAAAGCTTCAAGATTTTTTAGATGATAAGAACTTAAAAACCAAAGAAGTACAATTAAAAGATAAGTCGCAATTTAATGTACCAGCTATGGAGTTAAACAACCATTTAGTTTGGGGCGCAACAGCAATGATGCTTAGCGAGGTAAAAGACTTGTTAAAATCTGTGCTTTAACCTCTAATTTTTATACATTAGCGACCTCAAAATCAACTAAAAACTATGGGGTTATTTAAAAAAAATCCTTTCGGACATAATTTATTTATTAAAAAATGGCTAATTCGTATTCTTGGAGCTTTGTCTCATAGACGTTTTAGAGGTTTTAACGACTTACAAATTGAAGGTTCAGAAATAATAAAAGAATTACCAGATACAAATGTCTTGTTTATATCTAATCATCAAACCTATTTTGCAGATGTAGTTTCTATGTTTCATGTATTTAATGCAAGTTTAAAAGGAAGAGGAGATTCTATAAAAAATGTAGGTTACCTTTGGAATCCTAAGCTTAATATGTATTATGTGGCAGCAAAAGAAACTATGCGTTCTGGTATTTTACCAAAAATTTTAGCTTACGTAGGTTCTATATCTATAGAACGTACATGGAGAAGTGAAGGTAAAGATGTAAATCGCCAAGTTAAAATGAGCGATATTTCTGCTATAAGTAAAGCTTTAGACGATGGTTGGGTTATTACATTTCCGCAAGGAACAACGACACCTTTTAAACCAATTAGAAAAGGAACAGCACATATTATTAAGCGCTATAAACCAGTTGTAGTACCAATTGGTATAGATGGTTTTAGACGTAGTTTTGATAAGAAAGGTTTACGTATTAATAAGAAAAATATTCTGCAATCTTTTGAAATTAAAGAACCACTTAAAATAGATTACGATAACGAAAGTATAGCAGATATTGTTGAAAAAATAGAATACGCAATAGAACAACATCCATCTTTTTTAAAGGTATTAACGCCAGAGCAAATTCAAGAACAAGAAGAATTAAATGAGTTGCGTGGTGGAGCCGTTTAGTTTTTTAGTAAACTTATTTAAAGGGTTCGTTTAACTGCTAAAGTTATGGTTAGTGCTGCGCGGAAGTTCAGCGAACTTCAAGCCAGCACAAGTAAAAGCTTTTGGCGTTTTTTATGTTTAGTAGTTAAAAATAAGAAAAAAGCTTTTGCGACAATGTAAATCATCCAACATTTCGGCTATCACTCGCTCCCGCATTAATTATAGTCCTTGTTGTGCATTGTTTTTTTTCTGTATTTCTATCTTTTCAAAAGTTCTAATACAGCTAATTAACATTGACATATTCTTTTTTAAATTATCATTTAAAGTAGAAGTTGCAGTAATATTATAGAAAACATCAGTTTCATCAGCTTCTAATACAAACATTATAAAATCTGTTTTTCCATACTCTTCTGTCTCAGGATTTGTGTGAAGAAAAAATGAATCATATTCTAAAATGCTAGAAATTCCTGATTCAAGAATTTCTACACCGATAAAATCTCTGACAACGTAAATGGAATGATTAAATGCAGACTCAAGATTTACATTTTTTTTGTGTCCTCTTACTTTTTGAATAGATATCCAGTTTTGGTTTCCATTTTCATCTTTTTTGGATTTTATATCCAAACTTAAGATAACACTCTCGAAAACATTTTTTTCAGTTTTATATTCTTTAATTTTAGTATTATATCCTTTTGGGATTGATATTTTAAAATCAAGTTTTTCGTCAATTATTTGCCTTTTTGCAAATTTTATTGGGGTATTTGAATATTGATTTAGTGTATTGTATTCTTTTGGATTACAAGAAAATATCATAAGAATGATTAATAATATAAAGTATATTTTTCTCATAAGTGTTTAATGATGCATAACAAGATGATATGAACACGTTTTAATGTTTTATATCAGTAGCTAAACGAAGTTAGCTTAAAAATATAACAAAGTCAAGTTTTGTAAAATCAAACTATTGAAAGCTGTTTATAAAAAATAGAAATTAATTTAAACCTCTAACTTCTTTAATTCTTTATAATTATGATTTAATTGCTTTAATAAAATACCGTAAAGTAATTTGTAAAACAACCAGAAAAATCCAAGAACAACAGCAACTATAAACACAACGGTTAGTATAGATGTTATTAATTGGATATGGCTAAAACTCTCTATAGAACTTGATAATTGTGGATTGTTTTTAATAGAAAAGCTTAAAGAAAAAGGTATGGTTAGCAGAATGGCTGCTAAGTTATAGATAACATAACATTTTACAATTTTTCTAGTTTTTAAAATGTTTTGCATTAAAACCTTTGTGGAATCTGTAGTAGAAATGTTTCTATAAGATTTGTATAGTAAATAAATAAATAGAAATACAATACCAAAAGTAAAAATGCTAATTGCAGTATAAACGGCTTCGCTACCAAAGGCTGCTCTAATTTTAGCTTCGTAGTCTGGAGATACAAAAGGAATAAAATTTAGTAAAACCCAAAAGGCTAATTCGGCAATACTAATATAAAAAAGCGTTTTCACAATAGAAGACGACTTTTTATGTAGCATACTTGTTAAATCTTTAGTAGAAAAGGTTTTATGCTTGTTTTTGGTTTGTTTCCAGTGACCTTTTAATAATTCTAATTCATCCATAGTTTACGGATTTAAAATGGTTCTTAACTTAGTTTTTACTCTATTCATCTTCACACGTGCATTCACTTCAGTAATTCCCAATGTTTCACTTATTTCGGTGTAATTTTTTTCTTCCAGATATAAAAACACCAATGCTTTATCTATGTCGTTTAATTGGTGTACAGCTTGGTAAAGTAGCTTTAATTGTTGCTCCTCAGTATCATCATATTCTTCAGCAGAAATTTTAAATTCTACAGCATCAAATTCTTGAGTTGCAATTCTTCGTTTAGACTTTCTGTATAATGTTATGGCTGTATTTAAGCCAATTCTATACATCCAAGTGCTAAACTTAGCATCGCCACGAAACTTAGGAAATGCTTTCCATAGTTGAATGGTTATTTCTTGAAATAAATCGTTATGAGCATCATAATTATTAGTGTAAAGCCTACAGACTTTGTGCACAATATTCTGATGCTTTTCAAGAAGCGAAACAAATTCTACTCTATTAGTACTATCCAATGATTGTTTTTGGTTTGGTTATTATATAAGTAATGTAAAATTACATTTTGTTACACTTATTTTAGTCTTTTTTTCAAAAAAATACAATTCAGCTTAAAAATACAACAGTTCGGTTTCTTTTAATTTAAAAAAGAAGAGATCTGTTGCATATTTGTTCTGTAATTATAAAACAACAAACTTATGACTCGATTAATATTTTTAGTAACGTCTTTTTTAGTAACAACATTAAGTGCTCAAACTTTTAATAAAGATATTGAAAAAGGAAAATTGGCATTAACAAATTATGAAACGGTAAAAGCTATTTCAATTTTTGAAAACTTATCTAAGCAGCACACAGATAATTGGTTGCCAAATTATTATGCGGCACAAACACTAATAACCGAAGCTTTTATAAATAGTCAGAAATCTTTAATAGTAAAAGAGAAACTAACAAAAGCTCAAATTTACCTAGATAAAGCACATAACTTAACGTCTAAAAACGAAGAAGTTATTATTTTACAAGCTAAACTATATTTAGCATATGTTGTTAGTAATAGTGAGGTTTACGGTAGACAGTATTCTGGAATAATTTCTAAACTATATAATGATGCTTACGTATTAAATCCAAAAAATCCACGTGTGGTTTTAGGTAAAGCACAATGGGAAATAGGTGCTGCTAAATATTTTGGTAGTGATACTAGTACTTTTTGTGCCGATTTAGAAAAAGCAGTTAAACTTTTTGATACCTTTAAGCAAGAAAGTAGCCAACATCCAAATTGGGGTGAAGAAGAGGCTGTTTTAGCTGTAAAAAACTGTAAATAAAAGTAAGTGTAATATGAAAAAAGCCGCCATAACATTTTTAATAGGAACTATTGTTTTTTTAATAGGTGCAATGTTTTTTGAAGAGTATACATTTAATAATGTTAGTCATTTAATATTTCATTTCTCTATGTATCAGCTTTATGCTTTTTTATTAGGCTATTCTAATATGGCATATTTTAGTTACTTAGAAGGTAGAAACTGGAAAAAGAGAGATTGGTTAAAACGTATTCTAATTGGTATTACAGGTTCGGTTGTTATTACTTTAATTGGCTTATTTATTTTAAGGGCATTTTCTAGTATTATAATTAATGGAGAAGCTGTTACTTATTTTTTAAAAAATGAATCTTTTAGGAATTATCAATTTGGATTATGGATAACGTTAACGGTTGTTGTTACTTTTCATATTATTTATTTTTATAATAAAAGTCAGCAAAACAAAATAAAAGAACAAAAAGTTATTGCAGGAACTGCAAGCGCTAAGTTTGATGCTTTAAAAAATCAATTAGACCCTCATTTTCTTTTTAATAGTTTAAATGTTTTAAATAGTTTAATAGAAGAGAATCCAGAAAATGCGCAACAATTTACAACTGCATTATCTAAGGTCTATAGATATGTATTAGAGCAAAAAAATAAAGATTTAGTTACAGTAGACGAAGAATTAAAGTTTGCTAAAACGTATATGACTTTATTAAAAATGCGTTTTGAAGATAGTTTAATATTTGAAATTCCTGAAAAAGCACAAAACCCAGAAAGTAAAGTGGTGCCATTATCTTTACAATTACTCTTAGAAAACGCAGTAAAGCATAATATAGTTACAAGTACTAAGCCTTTAAAAATAATTATAAAAGAACAAGACAACAGTATAGTTGTACAAAACAATCTACAGATAAAACAAATTTTAAATAAAAGTAGTGGTGTTGGATTAAGTAATATTGTACAACGCTACAGATTATTGACAAATAGAAAAATAGAAATAAACGCTACAAAAACACATTTTATAGCAACAATACCATTATTAACAAAACAAATAAATATTATGGAAGTAAACACAGGATTTAGCGAACAAATGGCATATACTCAAGCAAAAAAAGAAGTAGAAAAAATTAAAGGTTTTTATGGTAATGCCATATCTTATTCTTTTGTAATACCTTTTTTAATTTTTATTAATTTAAGATATTCACCAGAGTTTTATTGGTTCTTTTTTCCAATGTTTGGATGGGGAATGGGTTTAGCTTTTCACGCTTTAGAGGTTTTTGGATATGGTAAATCTTGGGAAGATAAAAAGATAAAAGAAATAATGGAAAAAGTAAAGTCTAACCAATTAAATACTTGGAAATAATGGAATTCTTAGAGCAAAAAATGCAAGAAGAAAATTATACCGAAGCTGTAAAACGTGTTAAAAAGATAAAAGGGTTTTATGTTCATTTTATTGTATACATAGTTATTAGTTTAATGATGCTTGGTGTAAAAATGTATTATACAAGTCCATCCGAAAGTGTCTTTAGGTATCAAAATTTCACAACATTCTTTTTTTGGGGAATTGGTATAGTAGCGCATGCAAGTGCTGTTTTTATTCCTCAATTAAAATTTGGAAAACAATGGGAAGAGAAAAAAATAAAGGAAATTATGGAGCGTAAAAAAAACAATGAATTATATTAGTTTTATTATAATACAAGCATCTTGATTTAATAACAATATAAATTTAGGTGAGAATTAATTACTTTGTTTAATATCTTAAATAAAATATTATTAGAATAATGAATGTACTTATTATAGAGGATGAAAAACCATCTGCTAGACGTTTAAAACGTATGTTAGGAACTATTGGAGTAACAGCAGAAGTTATGTTGCATTCTGTAGAAGAATCTATAGAATGGTTTCAAAACAATGTACATCCAGACGTGATTTTTTTGGATATTCAGTTAAGCGATGGATTGTCTTTTGAGATTTTTGATGAGGTAACTATTAACTCAGCTATAATTTTTACTACTGCTTATGATGAGTATGCGTTACAAGCATTTAAGCTAAACAGTATAGATTATTTGCTTAAGCCCATAGATGCTAAAGAATTAGAAGATGCTATTTCTAAATATAAAGAGCGTATTCCAAAACAAACTAATTTAACGGTAGATTTTAACGATATAAAGAATTTGTTAACCAATCCAATAGATCGTGTATATAAAAAACGTTTTTCTGTTAAAGTAGGGCAACATATTAAATTAATTAATAACGAAGATGTAGATTGTTTTTATAGTGAGAATAAAGCTACTTACGCATTTACTAAAGAAAAAAGGAGTTATGTTTTAGAACAGTCTTTAGACCAATTAGAAATGGATTTAGATCCTCAGACTTTTTTTAGAGTAAATCGTAAATTTTATATTAATGTAAACGCGATTTTAGATATTGTAAGTTATTCTAACTCAAGATTAAAAATAAAATTACACCATTATACTGATGAAGAAATTATTGTAGCTAGAGAACGTGTAAAAGATTTTAAATTGTGGCTAGAGTAGGGCTTAGGTTATTCCTCAATCTTATTGTCGTTAAATGCACTTGGTAATAAATTAGGAATTAACTTAGCAAATATTGGAAGTAAAATTGCTCCGCCAGGTAATAAAAAAATAGCCAGACTAGGAATTGTTTTTAATATGTCTAATAATTGTAGTTGTACTTTTTCTTGTTCTTCTTTGGTTAATTCTCTAAATGTAGACTGACTTAAAAGTAGCATTAACTCCTTACTTTGCGATAATTCTTTAATAATACGTTTGCTGTTTCTTTTTATTAGCCTTATAACTAATTCAGATGCGTTATCATAGAAATTATTTAATGCATTTGTTTTTCTAAATAATTTAGAATCTTTAGCCTTATTAAAAAACACAGCCATATTATTAATTGATATGTTTATGTTTTTTTCCGATAAACACATATCTGTACCTAATTTTTTTAGAAAATTATAAGATGAATCGTTTTCAAAATCAGTTTCCCAAATAGTTAAAGCAGCAACATCTAAAAAATATGTATTTTCAATAACGCCATATTCACTTTCAATTATTTGATTGTAGTTTAAGTCTATTTTATTTGTTGATTCGTTTTGGTATAGGAAAGAATTAGAAATAGATTTTAGAGTTGTTTTTTGTTCTTTTTGATATTCTTTTTTAAAACTTATAACATCACTAGTAATATTTGCAACTATATATTCTAAGTCTTTGTAATAGGTTTTTATATCAACTTTAGAGTTTAATAAATTATAATACGCAATAACGTCAATAAATAGAAGGCTGTTTGTAGTTTTTTTATTAAAATGTTTAGTTAGTAAATTGGTGTCTATTTGTACGTGTTCATTTATAATGCGTTCTAGTTGTTGGTATTTATCTTTACCAGCAATAAATTTATCCCATAGGCTAAGATCAAAAACATCAATTTTTTCAAAGTAAATTAATAGAGACTCTATGAAATTGGCAAAATTTGGTTGCCTGTTTTTTAATTTATAAACACAAAAAAAAGCAGTTAATACATTTAGTTTTTCTATTTCTTCTTGAGTTAGATCTTGTTCGTTTTTAAAGTTAAAAATAAGGTTAGTGCTAAAACCATAAATAAAACCACAATTATTTAATAAGCTGTAAAGATCCTTAAATGTGTTTGTTTTAAAGTGGATAGTAGGACTTAGAGTTTCATACTTCTTAATCCAACCACTAGAAGATGGGTTCATAAACTTATACTCTTAATAATCAAATATACTTTAAATAGAATTAAATAAAAAAGCCATTACAATATGTAATAGCTTTTTGTTATGGTATTTAAATATGTATTATTTAATAATTCCAGCACAACTTACTCGTTTACCTGCTGCACCCGATGGTTGAGAAGATAAATCATCAAATCCTTCATGAATAATAATAGCTTTACCAATTATGTTTTTTGTAACGTCGTCACAGCCAATACACCATTCGTTAGTGTGCATTGTTACCAAACCTTCACCTTGTTGGTTTGCAACAAAATTCCCTATATCACCTTTATGAAATCCTTTTTTACTTTTCCATTCACCATGAGGTTGTCCTGTAGGATTCCAATGTCCTCCAGCAGATTTACCATCAATACTACTACAATCTGCATTTTCGTGAATATGTATTGCATGAGTTCCTGGAGTAAGACCAGTTATATTTGCAACCATTTTAACATAGTTGTATTTGTCAAGAGTAAACTTAACCTCACCAGAAACATTACTTTCGCTTTTAGGTTCTAATGCAATAGTTAATTCTGTTTTAATTCCAAGTTTAGACTTATCTACAACTATCTCTTTAACGTCCTCAACTACTTCAATAGTTTTTTCTTCTTTTTTACAACCAGATGTAAATCCTAATAATACTATTCCAATAGCTAAAGTATAATTTTTCATAATGTGTAATTTTGGTTATTTTTATAAAAGTAATAGGTTAAAATGTTATTACAAAAAAATAAGATAAAATAATTAAGACATCTTCTTTTTTATTCAAAAGAATAATTTTCATTTGCCCAATTTATTGTTGGCTTAATCCATTCTTTTAATGGCTTAAATAAAAATCCATGCCCCATACTTGTATTTAATTCAATTTCTTTAAAATGTTGTATTTCGCAATTCGAAGTAGTTTTTCGTTTTAATGCAGAAACTCCATAGGGATCAGAACTTTCGTAAATTGTTAAAATGTTTCCACAATAGTTGATTTCTGGAATATTTAAAATGTCACTATTCCTAAAACATACAATAAATACAAAATTCAAATTTTTATTATTTGCTAACGTTGAAACATACTGAGCTATATATCCACCTTTTGAAGTTCCAACAACTGTAATCTTGCTAGGATTAACTCCAGTTTTTATAAGACTATCAATTTGTTTTATTACATTAATGGCATATTCTCTCGCGTTAACATTTTTATTTCTTTTTTCGCTAATAACTTTTAAATCGTTTCTTTCAAACTCTTTAATAATTTCTTTATATTCTGTTCTGCCAAATTCAGGATGTAATTCATTTAAACTATGTTGTTCTAAATAACGATTATGGAGAAAAAATATAAATCTATCTTCATTTTTACATCCAAAAAGTGTTAAAAACATAAGACAAGTTAATGTTTTGATTTTCATTTTTCTATTGTTTTTTAATTCCATAACTATACAAATAAGACATTAAAATGATTAGTTATGAGTCTGATTTTAAATTATAAAAGTGTTTTTTGAGCCTAGTTTTATTGTGTTAAACTAATTTATTAAAACCTAGTCTTTATAAATTTGCCCTCTATGTGGTTTTAGTGTATCACGTATTAACTTCATTTCTAATTCGGTGACTACCATATACGCTATAGCGTGATGGTCTGTTAAGGCAGTAAAACCCGTAATATTTATGTTCGTTTTTTTTATAGTAATATATTCTTTTAAATGAATTACATGGTGTTCTGCAATTTTTAAAGCATCTGCACCTCTAAAATCCCAGATTAGTTTTATTTTTTTCATCTTTTTTGGCGTTATTTTAATGTTAAATCAGACTTGTGATATCCTATTATATTGCTATTTTTGTCAAAAATAAGCTATTAATTTTATGAAAAATTTTTATATCACTTTATTCTTAATTTTCGGGACTGCTTACTTTGTGAATGCCCAACAAGACGTATTGTTTACAATTAACAATAAGCCTATTTTAAGTAAGGAGTTTAAACGTGTTTACAATAAAAATCTAGATTTAGTTCAAGATAACTCTCAAAAAAATATAGATAATTATTTAGACTTGTTTATTAATTATAAATTGAAACTTGAAGATGCTTACGATAAAGGTTTAGACAAAAAACAAAGCTACAGGAATGAATTGGAAGGTTATAAAAAACAATTAACTCAAAAATATTTAAATGATAATAAGGTAACGGATCAATTAATTATTGAAGCCTATGAACGTTTAAAAACAGAAGTTAATGCTAATCATGTTTTAATTAAATTAGATGAAAACGCAAGCGAGCTAGAGCAGACCAAAGCTCTAGAAGAAATAAATAAAATTAGATTACGTGTTATTGAAGAAGGGTTTGATGCAGTTCAAAAGCAGAGTCATAACGGAAAAACAATATTTGCAGAAAATTTAGGTTATTTTACCGCTTTTAAAATGGTGTATAATTTTGAAACAGTTGCATACAATACTAAGGTAGGTGATGTTTCAGAGCCGTTTAGAACTCGTTTTGGTTATCATATTGTTATAGTTAATGATATTAGAAAAAATAGGGGTGAAGTTACCGTAGCTCACATAATGTTAGAAACGGATAAAGAACAATTAATAAATCAACTTTATAAGCGTTTAGAGCAAAACGAAGACTTTCAGGCTTTAGCTAAACAATATTCTGTAGATAAGAGTTCTTCAAGTAAAGGCGGAATGTTACCTGCCTTTTCAGGAGGACAATTAAGTTCTACTTTATTTGAAGATAAGGCTTTTGGTTTAAAAGAAATAAGTTCTTATACTAAACCATTTAAGACAAAATTTGGTTGGCATATTATAAAATTATATTCTAAAAAAGATTTACCAGAATTTAATACTTATAAGTTAGATTTAGCACAAAAAGTAAAACGTGATTCCAGATCTCAAGTTCTAAATAATAAACGTGTAGAGGATTTATTAACTAGATATGATATAACATACAACCAACCTCTATTAAAAGACTTTGAAGCAGGTTTAAATAATAGTGTTTTTAAAGGTCTTTGGACTATTCCAGATAATTTAAATACAGATAAACCCTTTTTAGCTATTAATAAACAAATTTTAGTATATAAAGATTTTGCAAATTTTTTACACAAAATACAAAGGCGAACACAACCAAAAAGAAGTTTTAAGGAATTGTTAGAAAAAGTATATAAAGACTTTGTTGATGTTAATGTTTTAAGATATCAGGAAAATCATTTAGAAGATGAAAACGAAGAATACGCTCAAATCTTAAACGAATATAAAGAAGGTTTGTTATTGTTTGAATTAATGGGGAATCAAATTTGGAATTCATCAGAAAACGATTCTTTAGCATTAAAAGAATATTATAATTTAAATAAAACTAATTATACATTTCCTAAAAGAATTGAGGCAACTATTGCATCTTCAGCCAATAAAAAGCAGGCAAAAAAAGTATACAAGCTTTTAGTCTCAGGTAAAACGAAAGAAGAAATAGAGAGCTTGTTTAATACAAAAAATCAAGTAAATGTAACTTTTAACTCTGGGAATTATGAGCTTGATGACCCTGCATTACCTTCAAAATTAAAAATTGAGAAAGGGATTTTTAAAGTCCAAAAAAATAATAAGTCTTATGTTGTTGTTCAGATTGATTCAATCTTACCAGAAGGACAAAAAAGTTATTATCAAGCTCGTGGAAGTGTAATGAGCGACTTTCAAGACCAAAAAGAAATTAAATGGATTTCAGAGTTAAAAGCTAAATATCCAGTAGTTATTAATAAATCTAATTTAAATGCTTTAAAAGCAGAATTAAAAAACTAATTTGAAACATTTACTTATATATCTATTATTTATTCTTTGCGTAGTTTCATGTAGCTGGTATAAAACAGATACTCCAGAAAATGCTGTAGCTAGAGTAGAAGATGCTTATTTGTATTTAAACGAATTAGAGTCTAAGATCCCTGAAAATTTATCTAAAACAGATAGTTTGATTTTTGTTCAAGACTACATAAATAAATGGGCTAAACAACAGTTATTGGTAAATGGAGCAACTCAAAATTTAAAAGAAGAAGAGTTAAAGGAGTTTGAAATGCTTATAGATTATTATAGAAACGATTTGTATAGTAATGCATATTTAGAAGCTTTAGTTAGTAAAAGTTTAGATACGATTATAAAATACGAATCAGCAAAAAAATATTATACTAACAATAACCAGGCTTTTAATTTAAACGAGAATTTATTGCAGCTAAGGTATATTGCTATAAATAATAAAAGAAACGATATAGGTGATTTAGTTAAGCGATTAAAACGCTTTGATTCGATTGATCGATTTGTGTTAGATTCATTAAAAATCCAATTTAAATCATCTTCTTTAAATGATTCAATTTGGATAAAATCAGATCAGGTTTTAAAAAAACTACCAGTTTTCACAACTCAAAACAATCAGGAACTGTTAAAAAAATCTAATTTCCTACAACTCACAGATTCATTAGACCTATATTTGGTGCAAATTAAAAATGTTTTATTAAGAGGTGAAACAGCACCACTTAGTTATGTTAGACCAACAATAAATCAAATTTTAATAAATAAACGTAAAGTAGATTTGTTAAAAAAAATAGAAACAGATATTACAAAAGATGCTATTAAAAATAAACAGTTTGAAATACTTAATTAAAAACACTTTAGCAACTGCAATTCTAAGTTTAGGATTAGCTCAAGCTTCTGCACAAGAAATTATTAAAGAGCAAGTAGCTCCAAAGCAAAACGATAGTATAAAATCAGATTCTGCAATTAAAGTAGATGGAGTTTCTGCTGTAGTTGGAGATTATATTGTTTTAGATAGTGATATAGATAAAACTATATTACAATTAAAAGCACAAGGAGCATCTATAGAAGGTGTTTCTCGTTGCCAGTTGTTTGGTAAATTGTTAGAAGATAAATTATACGCACATCATGCTATACAAGATAGTATAGAGATTTCAGATTTAGAAATTAGGTCTTATGTAGATCAGCAAGTGCAGCAATTTTTACAAAGTACAAATGGTTCTATGGAGGAACTATTAAAATTTTATAAGAAAGATAATGAAAAGGAGTTTAGAGATGAAATGTTTGAAATAAACAAGAGTAATCGTTTAGCCTCAGAAATGCAAAAGAAAATTGTTGATGGAGTAGAAGTTACACCAGAAGAAGTTAGAGAGTTTTATAATAAAATCCCAGAAGACGAAAGACCAGAATTTGGAACAGAATTAAAAGTTGCTCAAATTGTAATTCAACCCAAAGTAACGCCAGAAGAAGAACAAAGAGTAATTGCTAAACTAAAAGAGTTTAAAAATCAAGTTCAAAATGAAGGAGCCAGTTTTAGATCTAAAGTAGTTTTGTATTCAGATGATAAGGCTTCAATTCCAAATGGAGGTAAATATACCTTAAATAGAAAACGTCCACAAATGGTAAAGGAGTTTAGGGAAACTGCTTTTTCTATGGAAGAAGGACAAATATCTGAACCTTTTAAAACAGATTTTGGTTACCATATTATATTCTTAGAAAAAATTAGAGGACAGGAATACGATGTAAGACATATTTTATTAATACCAAAAATTTTAGATTCATCTTTAGAAGAAGCTAAAAAGAGGTTAGAAGATGTGAGAGCAAAAATTATTGCAGAAGATATTACATTTGCTGAAGCGGCTAAAGAAGTTAGTGATGAAAAAGAAACAAAATTTAACGGCGGTAAATTAATTAACCCAACAACACAAGATTATAATTTTGAGTTAACCAAAATGGATACAGAGTTATATGGACAAATTCAAAGTTTAGAGAGTGATACTGTTAGTGAGGTTATTGCAGAACAAGATAGAAAAGGAGCTGTTAAATTTAAAATAATGATGGTTACTGATAGAGTAGATACGCACATAGCAGATTATTCTAGAGATTATTTGAAAATTAAAGATCTAGCACTTAATGAAAAACGTTTTAAAACTATCGATAAGTGGCAAGACGAAAAAATTAAAGAAACCTATATTAAAATAGGAGAAGCATATAGAGATTGCGATTTTAATAGCAATTGGCTAAAGAATTAAAGAATTTATTTATAACTAATAAAAAAACCTTTGAAGAAAATCAAAGGTTTTTTTATGCATATTTGTTACATTAGTGCTTCTAAAAAAACTTAAATGTCCGACGTAGAAGCAATAAATCAATTAGTAAAAAAATATAATAATTTACGACAAGAAGTAGCTAAAGTTATTATTGGTCAGGATGATGTTGTAAATCAAATATTAATTAGTGTTTTTTCTGGAGGACATGCTTTGTTAGTAGGTGTTCCAGGTTTAGCTAAAACTCTAATGGTAAACACTATTTCCAAAGCATTGGGTTTAGATTTTAAACGTATACAGTTTACACCAGATTTAATGCCTAGTGATATACTTGGTAGTGAGATATTAGATGAAACAAGAAATTTTAAATTTATAAAAGGACCAGTTTTTTCAAATATCATTTTAGCAGACGAGATTAATCGTACGCCGCCAAAAACTCAAGCTGCTTTGTTAGAAGCTATGCAAGAACGTTCGGTTACAGTTGCAGGAAATCATTATAAATTAGATTTACCTTATTTTGTTTTAGCTACACAAAACCCAATAGAACAAGAAGGAACATATCCATTACCCGAAGCACAATTAGACCGTTTTATGTTTTCTATTAATTTGGAATATCCAACATTTCAAGAAGAAGTAGATGTTGTAAAAGCAACAACATCTAATCATAAACCAATAGTCAATTCATTGTTTACAGCGCAAGAAATTATTGATTTCCAAGAGCTAATCCGTCGTATTCCAGTTGCAGATAACGTTATAGAATATGCAGTTAGAATGGTTGGGAAAACAAGACCTTTAAGTTTGGATGCTTCAGGGCTAGTAAAGCAATATATAGATTGGGGTGCAGGTCCAAGAGCTTCTCAGAATTTGATTTTAGCAGCAAAAACGCACGCGGCTATAAGTGGTAAATTCTCACCAGATATAGAAAATATCCAAGCTATTGCTGTTGGTGTTTTGCGCCATAGAATGATTAAAAACTACAAAGCAGAAGCTGAAGGAATTACTATAGAAAAAATAATAGAAAGCCTTTATTAATATGAAACTAAAAGAGTTTATAACGCCATTAATAGTATTGCTTATAGGAATTGGCTTAACAATTCTTGGGGCCACATTTAAAATATTACACTTACAGTTTGCACCGCAATTACTTTTGGTAGGAACATTTATAGAGTTTTTTGCAATTCTTCTAACAATTATTAAATTAATTAAAATAGCACGTAATAAAAATTAACTTTTTATTTACTGCTTTTCTTGTTTAATAATAGAAATTTCCACTAAATTAATTAGTGATATTTAACTTTATGATTCAAAAAATCAAGAATAAAAATTAATAAATTGATAAATTAGAACTTCTATTTTTATTAATTTGATTAATAAATTCCTTTTTTTTGATAATAATACTATTCTTCCTGAAGCTCAATAAAGAATTTTTAAAATCCTTAATAATTTTGTAAATTCGCAAGACTTTTAAAGGAATAATTAACTTAAAAAATACAACTATATGGCATTCGATATTGATATGATTAAAAAGGTGTATAGTCAAATGACAGAACGTGTTGATGCAGCACGAAATGTTGTTGGGAAACCACTTACACTTTCTGAGAAAATTTTATATTCTCACCTTTGGGATGGAACACCAAATAAAGCGTTTACACGAGGGAAAGATTATGTAGATTTTGCACCAGATCGTATTGCTTGTCAAGATGCAACAGCACAAATGGCTTTATTACAATTTATGCAAGCAGGAAAAGCTAAAGTTGCAGTTCCAACTACAGTACATTGTGATCATTTAATTCAGGCTAAAAGTGATGCAGCAACAGATTTAAAACATGCTAATGATGTAAGTAGTGAAGTTTTTGATTTCTTAGAATCAGTGTCTAATAAATATGGAATTGGTTTTTGGAAACCTGGAGCAGGAATTATCCATCAAGTAGTTTTAGAAAATTATGCATTTCCAGGAGGAATGATGATTGGAACAGATTCTCATACAGTTAATGCTGGTGGATTGGGAATGGTTGCAATTGGTGTTGGTGGAGCAGATGCGGTAGATGTAATGGCAGGAATGGCTTGGGAATTAAAATTCCCTAAATTAATAGGTGTTAAGTTAACCGGTAAATTATCTGGTTGGACTGCACCAAAAGATGTTATTTTAAAAGTAGCAGGAATTGTATCTGCTAAAGGAGGAACTGGAGCTATTGTAGAATATTTTGGAGAAGGAGCGACTTCTATGTCTTGTACAGGTAAAGGGACAATTTGTAATATGGGAGCAGAAATAGGAGCAACAACTTCTACTTTTGGATATGACGATTCTATGGAGCGTTATCTTCGTGCTACAGATAGAGCAGATGTAGCAGATGCAGCAAATAATGTTAAAGACTACTTAACGGCAGATGCTGAGGTTTATGCAAATCCAGAACAATATTTTGATCAAGTTATTGAAATTAATTTATCAGAATTAACACCATTATTAAATGGACCTTTTACACCAGATTTATCGACTAAAGTTGGTGTTGATATGAATGCGATAGCAACTGAAAACCAATGGCCTTTAGATGTAGAATGGGGATTAATAGGTTCTTGTACAAACTCTTCTTATGAAGATTTGTCTAGAGCATCTTCAATTGCACAGCAAGCATTAGATAAAGGTATAGTTATGAAAGCAGAGTTAGGAATTAATCCTGGATCTGAAAAAGTAAGATATACGGCAGATAGAGATGGTATTATAGGTGTTTTTGAAAAATTAGATGCTAAGATTTTTACAAATGCTTGTGGACCTTGTATTGGTCAATGGGCAAGATATAGCGATCCTAAAAATGCACCAAAAAATAGTATAGTTCACTCTTTTAATAGAAACTTTGCTAAGCGTGCAGATGGAAATCCAAATACACACGCATTTGTAGCGTCTCCAGAGATAACCGCTGCAATTGCTATTTCTGGTCGTTTGGATTTTAACCCAATGACGGATACTATAACAAATAAAAATGGTGAACAAGTTAAATTTGATGAACCTACAGGATGGGAATTACCTCCAAAAGGTTTTGAAGTTAAAGATAATGGATATTTAGCACCAATGGCAGATGGAAGTGGAGTTACTGTAACAGTAAGCCCATCATCTGAACGTTTACAATTATTAACTCCTTTTACACCAATTGGTAACGAAATAAAAGGTGCCAGTGAACCAGATGTTATTAAAATTAAAAAGC
>NZ_JBELDZ010000003.1:0-66230 GCF_042094015.1 Aurantibacter sp.
ATATGTAAATGGTAGTAAATGATTACGGTTTTCACCATCAAAAAGAATATAATTCATTTTTAAAACTATTTAAAGTAAATGTATTTCAAAAGTAATTTAATTAACTAGAATAAAAAAAGCCTTTTAGTAAAACTAAAAGGCTCTTAATAAAAATATTAACAACTAAATTATTTTTTGAATTTTGCGTATTTTGTTTTGAACTTATCAATACGACCAGCTGTATCTATTAATTTAGATTTACCAGTATAAAAAGGATGAGAAGTTCTTGAAATTTCCATTTTAATTAAAGGATACTCAACACCATCAACTTCTAAAGTTTCTTTTGTGTTTGCAGTAGATTTAGTTAAAAAAACATCATCGTTTGACATATCTTTAAATGCTACTAATCTATAATTTTCTGGATGTATATCTTTTTTCATCGCTTTAATGCTTTATTATTGTATTGTAAATTCGAGGTGCAAATTTACATACTTTTTTACAAAACCACAATGTTTTCTAAAAAATATTTCACATTTTATTTGTAACAAATTTAATATCTTGCAGACTAATAAGCAAATCAACTCAAAAACAATCAAAATTATGGAAAAATCAATTAAAGGTATTGCAGTAAATTATGGTCTTTATTTAGGTGTAGGATTAGCTATTATTACGGCAATTTGTTACGCAATGGACGTGCTTTTATTAACTAACATGTGGCTAGGAATTGGATTATTAATTTTAGTATTAGCAACATCAATATTTTCTTCTATTTCTACTAAAAAGGCACAAAATGGAATTATTTCATTTAAAGAAGCATTCACTGCTTTTTTTATAACATTAGTGATTGCATTATTAATTAGCTCTATAGTTTATATTGTTATTTTTAATTTTGTAGATCCTGAAGCTGCAAATATTTTAAAAGAAGCAGTAATGGAAAAACAAATAAACATGATGAAGGACTTTGGAGCAGACAGTAATGCTATTGCTGCTGTAGCTGAGGAGTTTGAAAAACAAGATAACATGTATTCTATTGGAAATGTATTACAGTCTTTTATATTTCAATTGATAGGATATAGTATTGTTGGTCTAATTTCATCTGCAATAATTAAAAAGACAGAAGAATAAGTCAATAAATATTTTATCTTTGGAGTAAATATATCAAACTACAAAAATGAATATATCAGTAGTTATACCACTACTTAACGAAGAAGAATCGCTCTTAGAGCTTCACGATTGGATTGCTAAAGTTATGCAATCCAATCGTTTTTTATATGAAATTATTTTTATAGATGATGGTAGCACAGATACATCTTGGAATATAATATCAACTTTAAGTACAAAAAATCCTAACGTAAAAGGTATTCGTTTTTTAAAAAATTTCGGAAAATCTCAAGCTTTACATGCTGGTTTTAAGAAATCAAAAGGTGATGTAATCATAACAATGGATGCTGATTTACAAGATAATCCAGAAGAAATACCAGAACTTTATAATCTTATTATAAAAGATGGATTTGACTTAATTTCTGGCTGGAAAAAGAAACGCTACGATAATAAACTTACAAAAAACTTACCATCTAAACTTTTTAATTGGGCTGCGCGTAAAACATCTGGTGTGCAATTAAACGATTTTAATTGCGGACTTAAAGCTTACAAAAATGATGTTATAAAACACATAGATGTAAATGGCGAAATGCACAGATACATTCCTGTTTTAGCTAAAAATGCAGGGTTTATTAAAATTGGTGAAAAAATAGTTCTACATCAAGCCAGAAAATATGGCGAAACAAAATTTGGCGCAGAACGATTTGTTAACGGGTTTTTAGACCTAATTACTATTTGGTTTTTATCACGTTTCGGAAAAAGACCAATGCATTTATTTGGTGCTTTAGGTATTATTATGCTAATTATTGGATTTATATTTACCACATATTTAGGTATAGACAAACTGTTTTTCAATCCTTATGGACGATTAATAACAGATAGACCTCAGTTTTTTATAGCCTTAACTACAATGCTATTAGGAACTCAGTTTTTTATAGCTGGTTTTCTAGGCGAGCTTATTTTAAGAACAAAAAAAGACACAAAACGTTATCTGGTAAATGAAGAATTAAATTTTTAAGAATTCTTACTTCTTTTCAAATTTCGTACTTTTGCATTTCAATTTTTATAATTCATGACCCAGTCAAATAGCACGTTAGAACAACGTATAAATAATTGGTTAACACCAACTTTCGATTTAGATACGCAAAACACAATTAAAATATTACAAACAGAAAACCCTAAAGCTTTAGAAGAGTCTTTTTACAAAGATTTAGAGTTTGGAACTGGTGGAATGAGAGGAATTATGGGCGTAGGCACTAACCGAATTAACCCATATACATTAGGTAAAAACACACAAGGTTTAAGTAATTATTTACACCAATCATTTCCTAATAAAAATATTAAAGTTGTTATAGCTTACGACTGTAGACATAACAGTAAAAGTTTAGCACAAATAGTTGCTAATGTATTTTCTGCAAATGGTATTAAAGTCTTTTTATTTGAAGATTTACGTCCTACACCAGAGCTGTCTTTTGCACTAAAGCATTTAGATTGTCAATGTGGAATTGTACTAACAGCTTCTCATAATCCGCCAGAATATAATGGATATAAAGTATATTGGGAAGATGGCGGACAATTAGTACCGCCACAAGACAATGCTATTATAAATGAAATTAATAACTTAGAGTATTCTGAAATTAAATTTGAAGCAAATCCTGCTTTAATAGAAAACATTGGTAAATCTGTAGATGATGTTTTTATAGATGCTTCAGTTAAAAATGCGGATTTCACTACAAATGAAGCTAGAAAAAACTTAAATATTGTTTTTACATCTTTACACGGGACATCTATAACAACTGTTCCAGAAACGTTAAAAAGAGCTGGATATAATACAGTATATATTGTTGAAGAACAACGTGAACCTAATGGAGATTTTCCAACAGTAAAATCACCTAATCCAGAAGAACCAGAAGCTTTAAAATTAGCTGTAGAATTAGCAGAAGAAAAAAATGCTGATATTGTTATAGGAACAGATCCTGATAGCGACAGACTTGGAATTGCTGTTAGAGATTTAAACGGAAAATTGATTATCTTAAATGGAAACCAAACAATGGTTTTAATGACGGATTTCTTACTTCAAAATTATAAAAAAGACAAAAACAATCCATTTATAGCAAGCACTATTGTCTCTACTCCAATGATGCAAGAATTAGCAAACGCATATAAAGTAGATTATAAAATTGGCTTAACTGGTTTTAAATGGATTGCAAAAATGATTAAAGATTTTCCTAATCAACACTTTATTGGTGGCGGAGAAGAAAGTTTTGGGTTCATGGTTGGTGATTTTGTTAGAGATAAAGACGCCAACACCTCTACTCTATTAGCTTGTGAAATTGCAGCTCACGCAAAAGCAAATAATAGTTCTATTTACAAGACACTTTTAGAACTTTACAAAAAACACGGATTCTACAAAGAACATTTAGTATCGCTAACTAAAAAAGGTATTGAAGGAGCAAATCAAATCAAACAAATGATGATTAATGCCAGAGAAAACCCTTTGAAAGAGGTTGCTGGAGAAAAAGTAGTTTTAATTGAGGATTATCAATTATCTCTTTCAAAGAACCTTCAAATTAATGAAGAAACAGAATTAGATATTCCAAAATCTAATGTTCTAATCTATTACACAGAAAACGGTAGTAAAATAGCATTAAGACCTAGCGGAACAGAGCCGAAAATAAAATTTTATTTAAGCGTTAATTCAACTTTAAATTCTATTGAAGAGTTTAATATCATTGAAAAGCAATTAGATCAAAAAATTGAAGCTATCTTAACAGACTTGAAACTGAACTAAATGGATTATCTAAAAAAAATTCTTAAATACGCATTACCTTATAAAAAATATGCTTTTCTAAATATTATCTGTAATGTGTTTTATGCACTATTTAGTACGTTAGCAATGGTTTCATTAATACCAATGATTAATGTTATTTTTGACAAAAATACACAAATTACAACTAAGCCAATTTATACTGGTGTTAGCGATTTAAAAGATTTTTTTGCTGACTCATTTAATTACACAATAACTTCAAAACTTACGAATGATGGTGCAGAAAGCACATTGTTTTTTATGGTTACAATTATAATATCGTTGTTTCTTCTAAAAAACTTTTTTGGTTATTTAGCAATGTATTTTATCACATTCTTAAGAAATGGTTTACTTAAAGACATTAGAAATGAATTGTTTAACAAAATTGTAACGCTACCAATAGCATATTTTTCAGAGAAAAGAAAAGGAGATGTAATTTCCAGAGTAGTATCAGATGTTGGGGAAGTTCAACATTCCTTTCTTTCTATTTTAGAACTGTTAGTAAGAGAACCTTTAACTATTTTATTTGCTATTGTAGCTATGCTCTTTTTAAGCGTAAAATTAACCTTATTTGTTTTTATTTTTATTCCTGTTGCTGGACTAATAATTTCTGCAATAGGTAAAAAATTAAAAAAACAGTCTGAACTAGCACAAAAGGAAAGAGGTGTTTATTTATCCATTTTAGAAGAAAGTATTCAGGGTTTAAAAATTATAAAAAGCTATAATGCTGAAAATAGATTTTTTAACATATTTAAATCTTCAACTCAAAGATTATTTGGGTTTAATAACGATTTAATGAATAGGCAGAATTTAGCATCTCCTACAAGTGAGTTTTTAGGCGTTGTAACTATTGCTACATTATTATGGTATGGTGGACATATGGTTCTTATTGAAGAAACGCTTTCTGGTGGCTCTTTTATAGGTTTTATGGCTTTAGCGTATCAAATATTAACTCCTGCAAAAGCAATAAGTAAAGCTAGTTATAGTGTTAAAAGAGGAAATGCTTCTGCGGAAAGAGTTTTAGAAATTATTGAAACTGTTAATCCGTTAAAAGATTCATCGACCAGTAAAGAAATTTCAAGTTTTGAAAAAGAGCTTACGTTTAAAAATGTATCATTTAAATATGAAGATGATTATGTTTTAAAAAACTTTTCAATTACTATAGAAAAAGGTAAAACAGTTGCTTTAGTTGGTCAATCTGGTAGTGGAAAAAGTACAATAGCAAACTTAGCACCTAGGTATTATGATGTAACTAAAGGAGAAATTTTAATAGATAACACAAATATTAAAAACTTAAAAACATCATCAGTTAGATCATTAATGAGTATAGTTGCTCAAGATTCTATTTTATTTAATGATACAATAAAAGAAAATCTTTTAGTAGGAAAACAAGATGCTACAGATCAAGAAATTGAAGAAGCGTTAAACATTGCAAATGCGTGGGAATTTATCAAAGATTTACCTAATGGCATAAATACAAATGTTGGAGATTCTGGAAATAAATTTTCTGGAGGACAAAAACAACGCTTAAGTATTGCAAGAGCAGTCTTAAAAAATCCGCCTATTATGATTTTAGACGAAGCTACATCTGCTTTAGATACAGAAAGTGAACGCTTAGTTCAAGTGGCTTTAGAAAATATGATGAAAAACAGAACATCTATTGTAATTGCACATAGATTATCTACTATCCAAAATGCAGACACAATTATAGTTATGCATAAAGGTGAAATTGCAGAACAAGGTAACCATACAGAATTATTAGCTAAAAATGGTATCTATAGAAAGTTGGTAGAAATGCAAAGTTTTGAATAAATTTAAAATCAGAATTAAACCTTTTTTTAAATTCTAAGTCATACTACTAAAACAGATTTGTGATAGACGATCAAGAATTAGTTAAAAACTTAATAAATGAAAGCACAAGACAAAAAGCTTTCAGCATACTTGTATCTACATATAAAGAACGTTTGTATTGGCATATTCGTTATATCGTAAAGTCTCACAATGATGCGGATGATGTTTTACAAAACACGTTTATTAAAGTCTTTAAAAACATATCTAAATTTAAAGGCGATTCTAAATTATACTCTTGGTTATATAGAATTGCAACTAATGAATCTATTACGCATATAAATAAAAATGCTAAACGCTTAAGAATTACTAATCAAGAAGCACAAGACTTGGCTATAAATAACTTAGAAGCGGATGTTTATTTTGAAGGTGATGCTATTCAATTAAAATTACAAACAGCTATTTCAACTCTTCCAGACAAGCAACAATTAGTTTTTAATATGAAATACTTTCAGGAATTAAAATATTCGGAAATATCTAATATTTTAGAGACTAGCGAAGGTGCTTTAAAAGCATCATATCATATTGCTTCTAAGAAAATTGAAGCTTATTTAAAAAGTAATTAAACCTTTTAAAAACATTTAAGTCTAAACAGTATGGAGAGTAAAAAAAACACTAACAACAGTGGTTTTAAAATACCTAAAGGTTATTTCGATTCTTTTGAAGATAGACTTCAAACAGAACTAGAATTAAACACTGTAAAAAAAGAAGTATTTAAAACACCTAAAAACTATTTAGAAAATTTTGAAATAGACACAACTCTAATAGAATCTAAATCTCCTAAAGTAATTTCTATTTTTAATAGAAGAAAACTATTTTTAGCTACTAGTATAGCTGCAACTGTTGCTTTATTATTAACATTAACTTTAAAAAATCCTTCTAACACTTTTGAAGATTTAGAAAACGATACAATAAAAACGTTTGTCTTAAGCGAAACATCTACAGAAGACTTTGCATTATTTTTAGACGATATAAGTCTGGAAGAATCTGACTTTCTAACTATTGATTCAGATGAGTTTGAAACGTATTTTGATAACGTTGACCTAGAAGATATAATAACCGAATAAACTTATAATTATGAAAAAATCTATATCCATTATTATTTTTGCTTTATGCTTTTCTTTAACTAGTTTTTCACAAAACAAAAGAGAAAAAATAAATACTTTAAAAATAGCTCATATTACACAGAGTTTGAACTTAAGTTCTGATCAAGCTCAAAAATTTTGGCCTATTTACAATGCCTACGAATTAAAAAAAGCAACATTAAGAAAGTCTGAAGGTAATTTAAATCAAAACACTAATTCTAATAATTTATCAGAAGCAGACTCTAAAAGATTAATAGAAAATATGTTAAAACTAGAAGCAGAAAAAACGTCTCTTCAGAAAAAATTTATCACTGAACTTTATAATGTTATTCCAGCAAAAAAAATAATCAAATTAATACAAGCTGAACGAAGTTTTAAGCTAAAAATGATTGAAGAATACAAAGGACGATTAAGAAACAGAAAAGGAAGAAATTAATTCTTCCTTTTTTTAGTATCTATAAATTACATTTTTATCTAAAAACTAATTTACTTACACGTCCATTTCCAGCTGCGTAAGCTGTTGAATCGTTTAAAAACCTAATCGTATAATAACCTTCATCAGATAAATGCTTCCAAGTATTACCAGAATCGCTACTATAATCTATTCCTTTAAATCCTACTGCAACTAATTCTTTAGCATTACTATTTGGAACATATTGCACACAACTTCTATAACCAGGATTAGCATTTTCTGCTACTAATTGCCACGTTTTTCCGCCATCTTTAGTTCTTATTTTATTAGCAGCATTATCTTCTGGCTTGGTGTAATCACCTCCAATTGCAAATCCGTTTAATTCATCATAAAAATCTATAGAATAAATCCCTGTAGTTTCTAAACCTTGTACTATTGGCGTATTAAAAACTTCCCATGTTAATCCTTTGTCTGGAGAATATAATATTCTACTTGCTTTTCCGCCTGTAGCAACCCAAGTTTTATCGCCTACTATAGCAATATTAGTATCACTTGCAGCAAAAGCAGCTTCGCCTTCTTTAGCTTTTGGCAAATTACTACAAGGCAATTTATTCCAGGTATTTCCGCCATCTCGGGTAATTATAATACTCATACAATTATCTGTTGGATCTCCAATGGCTATACCTTCATTATCGTTCCAAAAATCCATAGCATCGTAAAATGCTTTTGGATGATTTTCTTGATAGACTAATTCTTCGTCTTTAAATAATAATGTTGGAGAAGCAATACCTAATGAAAAGATACTTCCACCATTTGTAGACACTGCTCTAAAATTAACTTGCAACGAATCATAAATCTTATTCCTCTCAATCAATTTCACAGGTGGAATTGGAATTGTTATAGGGTCAGAAACGATTATTACTTTTCCTGATGAAGTTGCAATAATCAAACTACTTCCCCAGGTATCCATTGCTCTAACATTCAATAGAGAATCTTCAACTAAATGGTTAACTTCAACATTATTAAAAGGTTTCACTTTTTCAATAGATTTAATGCCTTTTTTAGTTTTTTCACCACAAGACAGAATAGTAACAACAAATAGCAATACTAGTAACTTTTTCATCTCTTTAAATTTATTATTAGGTTTAGTCTAAAATAGAAAAAGCTTCACAATTTCTTGTAAAGCTTTTCAGTTAAATATTATTTTATTTAATAAACAACTATTATTTATTTGGCTTTCCTCTTTGCATGGCCTTTTTAATAATAGATTTAAAGTCCTTTTTCTGTTGTTCTGTCTCGCAAATTTTTAAAATTGCATTAAAATGATTGAAAGTTATTTTTCCTCTCAAAGACATTTTATAACCCATACTGTTTGTTAAACTATCTAATTCTTTAGTAGAATAACCTTCATTTCCAATATTAGTAAACAATTGATCTTTTATTTTTTTTGTTTCTTTAAATATTGATTTCATTTCATTTTCATGATCTTTATTTAAAGCTTCAAACTTAATCATTTGAGATTCATTAAAATCTAACTGTTTAGCTATAAAACTCCCTGGATTATGTCTTTCTCCTCTATTATGTTTCTTAAAATGAAGAAACACAAACACAGCATTAGAAATTACTAGAACAATAATAAGTAGATATAGGATACTATTTTTTTTCATTTTTAAAACTGAATTAAAGATTCTTCTGATACAGATAAATTATAAGATTCTGAAAACGTATTTAAATCACTATTATAATTAGATTCAGAATAATTATAAATAGTAACTACATTAATTAAAACAATTGCCATTATAGCTACAAATTGTATTTGAGGCGATAAAAAACGTTCCAAAAGCGTTACTTTTTGTTCTTCTTCTTTAAAAAGAAGATTTAAAGTACGTTCTTTAAAAAAAGGCGAAACTTTAACGGCAGATATAGTATCTAAACTATTAAATGCTGCTGCTGTTTTTTCTTCAATTTTTTTTGTTGTTTTCATATCTCTTTAGATGAAATAAAATTTTAAAACTTGCGTTTAGAATTCATTTTTATAAAAATAGTCTAGTTTTTGTTTTAGATTATGCTTTGCTCTATGCATTAAAGACTCTACTGAATTTATACTTTTCTCTATTATCTCACTAATTTCTTTATAGCTCTTACCGTCGATTTTATGTAACGTAAAAACTAACCGTTGTTGCTCCGGTAAAGTATTTATAGCTTTAAAAATAGTTGCAGAAGTTTCTTTTTGTTCTAATACAATACCTGGATGTTTTATATCCGTATGATAATTGGTTTTGTCTATAGAAAAATCTTCACTAAATAGAGATTGTAAAAAACCAAAACGCTTTTTAGTTTTATGTTTCCTTATAAACTCCAAGCATTTATTAGTTGTTATTCTATAAATCCAAGTAGATAATTTAGAATTTCCTTTAAATTTATGAATAGAATTAAAAACTTCAATAAAAACATCTTGAGCTATATCTTCAGCATCTTCTGTGTTTGGAACAAAAGATATACATGTAGAAAACACTTTTTGTTGATAATCGTCCAAAAGCTTACTATATGCTTTTGGCGACTTCAAAATTAACGCTTCAATGAATTCTGTTTCTGTCAAAAAATATTTTTATTTACTTCTATTAACATCTTTAGATGTTTTCATAATAAAAAACTTGTGGGCTAATCCTGGTTTTTTCTTATTATAATTAAAACTTAATAATTAAGTCTATTTCAAATCACAAGATACACATTAAAAATGTACCTTTGTAGGCTTTTAATTATAGCCAAACAGCTTAAAATTATTCATTTATAGAATTAATCTTAGCTAAATATAACACTAATGAGATTACACAGAAACTTATGTTTTGCCACAGTAGATGGCTTATTATTAATATTTAACGAAGGAAAATACGCAGATAAAGTAGTGCAAACACTTTTAAAGCGTGATAAACGTTGGGGAAGCAGAGATAGAGGTTTTGTAGCAGAAACCACTTACGATATAGTAAGATGGAAACGTCTTTACGCAGAAATAGCAGAGGTCAAAGAACCTTTCTCTAGAGATGATATTTGGAGAATGTTTGCTGTTTGGGCAACTTTAAAAGGAATAAAATTACCAGATTGGAAATATTTTGAAGGAACACCATTAAGACGTATTAAAGGTCGTTTTGATGAATTATCTAAAACTAGACGCATAAAACAATCTATTCCTGACTGGATGGATGAGCTAGGCGTAAAAGAGTTAGGAGATAAAGTTTGGTCTAAAGAAATTAACTCTTTAAATCAATTAGCTCAAGTTATTTTAAGAGTTAATACACTTAAAACAACTAAAGCCAAGTTAAAAGCAGAATTATTTGATTTAGATATTGAAACCGATGAACATAAAGATTATCCTGATGCTTTAATTCTTAGAGAAAGAGCTAACGTATTTACTACAGAAGTATTTAAAAAAGGTCATTTTGAAGTTCAAGATGCATCGTCGCAATTAGTTGCTCCTTTTCTTAATATAAAACCAGGAATGCGAGTAGTAGACACATGTGCTGGAGCTGGAGGAAAAACATTACATCTTGCAGCAATGATGGAAAATAAAGGCCAAATTATTGCCTTAGATATTTACGATCATAAATTAAAAGAATTGAAACGAAGAGCAAAACGAAATGGCGCTCATAATATTGAACCAAGACATATAGACTCTAATAAAGTTATAAAAAAATTATACGATAAAGCAGATGCTGTTTTAATAGATGCTCCTTGTTCGGGTTTAGGTGTATTACGTCGAAATCCTGGTTCTAAATGGAAACTTCAACCAGAATTTTTAGATCGTATTAGACAAACACAAGAGGAAATCTTAGTGTCATATTCTAAAATGGTTAAACCTGGCGGGCAATTGGTTTACGCAACTTGTTCTGTTTTACCGTCTGAAAATCAAGATCAAGTTAAAAAATTCTTATCTAAACCGAATGATTTTAGTTTAATAAAAGATAAAAAAGTTCTATCTTGCGAAGCTGGATTTGATGGTTTTTATATGGCATTACTTCAGCGTAATAAATAACAAATACAATTAGATGAAAAAAAAATACTTTTTAGTTGCACTATTAGGTGCATTTAATATTGCTTTAGCACAAATTCCTGCAGGATATTATAATTCTGCTATTGGATCTGGATATACACTAAAAACACAATTAAAAGATATAATTGATGATAATAATGACGGATTAAGCCCAGAATACCAATCTATTCAATTAAGTTATGGCGATTTATACGATACTTATGAACTATCAGATGTAGATATTTATTATGACCATTCTGGTCCTATTCCAGCTTCAAACAAGCCTTTACTTGATATGTATTCTGAAAAACCGTCTGAAGCAGATTCTTATGAATATATTTATGGAAGTGCTCAACAAGACGATGGAATGCTTGGGAATGCAGAAGGTCAAAGATTTAATAGAGAACACACCATTCCAAACTCAGTGTTTGGCGGTAGTTTTCCTGAACGTAGTGATGCGCATTTTGTAATACCAGCGGATAAATACATTAATGCTCAAAGGAACATAACACCTTATGGCGAAACAAATGCAGCAACACAAAATTTTACTAACGGCACTAAAATTGGTCCTAGTAGAAACGCAGATTATACATCTGGTTATACAAACACTGTTTTTGAACCAATTGATGAATTTAAAGGTGATATTGCAAGAATATATTTTTATTTTGTAACGCGTTACGAAGACGATTTAACAAGTTACGGTTCTTATGATATGTTTGATGGTACAGCAAACCAAGCAATTGCACAACCTTTTTTAGAAACGCTTTATAATTGGCATATTCAAGATCCTGTATCTCAGCGTGAAATAGATAGAAATAATGCGATTTTTACTCAACATAACAACAGAAATCCATTTATTGACAATCCTAGTTATGTATATGAAATTTGGCAGAATGTATTATCAACAAACAACTTTAATTTAGATAATAATTCTGTTTCAATTTATCCAAATCCAGTAACAAATAACGTTATAAATATATCTTCAAATAAAAATTTAGATGTAATAATATACAATGTATTAGGTCAAAATATTTTATCAACTAAAACTACACCAAATGCAAACACTATTAATTTAGAGAATTTAAATTCTGGTGTTTATATAGTAAAATTAAAATCTGATACAGGAACTACTACAAAACAGTTGATTAAAAAATAAAAAAACACCTACATAAAACAAAAAAGAGCTTTATTTAAAGCTCTTTTTTTTGTTTATAACATAGTGAATAAATGAAAAATTAAGTTTGAAAAATTAGAGGCTATTAATTGTAAAAAAATTAAATTTGCATTATTAATAATCAAACTAAATCATCATATAAATGATTCATTTCTTTGGAAACACAAACAGTAAATTATTTGCTGTTCAAACAACAAAAGAATTATCAACCGAAACTATTTCAAAATTATCATGGTTATTTGGCGACCAACCAAAACTTGAACAAGCATCTATCGATGCTTTTTTTATTGGCCCAAGAGCAGCTATGATTACACCTTGGAGTACTAACGCTGTAGAAATTACTCAAAATATGGGGATTTCAGACATTGTTAGAATCGAAGAATTTGAAACCTCATCTGAAGATTTTAAAGATTTCGATCCAATGATTTTTGAAAAATTTAATAGCCTACATCAAGACACATTTACGGTTAATATTGAGCCCGAAGCTATTTTAAATATTGATGATATATCAGCATATAATAAACAGGAAGGTTTAGCTTTAAGTGACGATGAAGTTGAATATTTAGAAAGTGTAGCAACTAAAATAGGTCGTTCTTTAACAGATTCTGAAGTCTTTGGATTCTCTCAAGTAAATTCAGAACATTGTCGTCATAAAATTTTTAATGGAACTTTTATTATTGATGGAGAAGAAAAAGAAACATCATTATTCAAATTAATCCGTAAAACATCTGAAGTCAATCCAAATAAAATTGTTTCAGCCTATAAAGACAATGTAGCGTTTGTAAAAGGTCCTGTTGTAGAACAATTTGCTCCTAAAAGTGCAGATAAGGCTGATTTTTACGAAACTAAAGACTACGAATCTGTAATATCTTTAAAAGCAGAAACACATAATTTCCCAACAACCGTAGAACCTTTTAATGGTGCTGCAACTGGTGCTGGTGGAGAAATTAGAGATAGACTTGCAGGAGGAAAAGGCTCCTTACCTTTAGCTGGAACTGCAGTTTATATGACTTCATATTCTAGATTAGAAGATAACAGACCTTGGGAAAAAGGAATGGAAGAACGCCAATGGTTATATCAAACACCAATGGATATTCTAATAAAAGCCTCCAATGGTGCATCAGATTTTGGAAATAAATTTGGTCAGCCATTAATTTGCGGATCTATACTTACGTTTGAACACGAAGAAGAAGCTCGTAAATTAGGTTTTGATAAAGTTATAATGCAAGCTGGCGGAATTGGTTACGGTAAAGCTGAACAAGCATTAAAAGATAAACCAAACACTGACGATAAAATAGTTATTCTTGGTGGAGAAAATTACCGCATTGGTATGGGTGGAGCTGCAGTTTCGTCTGCTGATACTGGTGGAAATAGTGCCGGTATAGAATTAAATGCTATCCAACGTTCTAACCCAGAAATGCAAAAACGTGCCGCGAATGCAGTTCGTGGAATGGTAGAGAGCAACGAAAATTTCATTGTTTCTATTCACGATCATGGTGCTGGTGGACATTTAAATTGTTTAAGCGAATTAGTTGAAGAAACTGGCGGTAAAATAGACTTAGATGCTTTACCTGTTGGAGATCCAACCTTATCTGCCAAAGAAATTATTGGTAACGAATCTCAAGAACGTATGGGATTAGTTATTAGTGAGAAACATATTGGTACGTTACAAAAAATTGCAGATAGAGAACGTTCTCCAATGTACACTGTTGGAAATGTGACTGGCGATGATAGATTTACTTTTGAGTCTAAAACTAAAGGCGACAAGCCAATGGATTTAGCTTTAGAAGATATGTTTGGAAGTTCTCCAAAAACAATAATGGTAGACAAAACCATTAATAGAAACTATAAAGATTTAGATTATAATTCGGCAAACTTTCACGATTACTTAGACCAAGTATTACAATTAGAAGCAGTTGCTTCTAAAGATTGGTTAACAAACAAAGTAGATAGATGTGTTGGTGGAAAAGTAGCAAAACAACAATGTGTTGGTCCGTTACAAATTCCGCTTAACAATGTTGGTGTTATGGCTTTAGACTATAACGGAAAAGAAGGCATTGCTACAAGTATTGGCCACTCGCCTATTTCAGGACTAATTAATCCAGAAGCTGGAAGTAGAAACTCTATTACTGAAGCATTAACCAATTTAATTTGGGCGCCTTTAAACCAAGGACTTAAAAATGTATCATTATCAGCAAATTGGATGTGGCCTTGTAAAAATGAAGGTGAAGATGCTCGTTTATATGAGGCTGTAAAAGCAATTTCAGAGTTTTCTATTGAACTAGGTATTAATGTCCCAACTGGAAAGGATTCGCTTTCTATGAAACAGAAATATCCTAACGAAGACGTTATTTCTCCGGGAACAGTTATTATTTCAGCTGCGGCAAACTGTAACGATATTACTAAAATTGTAGAACCTGTTTTACAACCTAATGCAGGAGACATTTATTATATTAATTTATCTCAAGACAACTTTAAACTTGGTGGAAGTTCTTTTGCACAAATATTAAATACGATTGGAAAAGAAGCACCTAATGTAAAAAGTGCTACTTATGTAAAAACAGTTTTTAATACCATTCAGAAATTAATAGTTGATGAGCAAATTGTTGCTGGTCATGATGTTGCTTCTGGTGGATTAATTACAACTTTATTAGAGTTATGTTTTGCTGATGTTAATTTAGGCGCAGAATTAGATTTATCTGCTTTAAATGAAAAAGATTCTATTAAATTATTATTCTCTGAGAATTCTGGAATTGTAATTCAGTCTAAAGACGCTTCAATAGAAAACGTTTTATCTGAATCTGGAATAGAATTTTTCAATATTGGAAAAGTAGTTGAGGCTGATTTCTTAAGTATTATTAATAATAATGAAGTATTTACATTAACTGTTTCAAGATTAAGAGATGCTTGGTCTAAAACATCATTATTATTAGATAGAAAACAAACAGCAAACAATTTAGCAGATGCTCGTTTTGAAAACTTTAAAAATCAACCATTAAAATATACATTCCCAGAAAATTTCACAGGAAAACTAAAAGACATCATTGGTACAGCTTCTACAGTAAAACCTAAGGCAGCTATTATTCGTGAGAAGGGATCTAACTCAGAGCGCGAAATGGCAAACGCTATGTACTTAGCTGGTTTTGATGTTAAAGATATACATATGACCGATCTAATTTCTGGTCGTGAAAATTTAGAAGACATTCAATTTATTGGAGCTGTTGGTGGATTCTCAAATTCAGATGTTTTAGGATCTGCAAAAGGTTGGGCTGGTGCATTTAAATATAACGAAAAAGCGAAAACAGCTTTAGAAAACTTCTTTAAAAGAGAAGATACATTATCTGTTGGAATTTGTAATGGTTGCCAGTTATGGATGGAATTAGATTTAATTAATCCAGAACACGAGCAACATGGAAAAATGATACATAACGATTCTAAAAAACACGAAAGCTCTTTTACTTCTGTTAAAATTCAAGAAAACAATTCCGTAATGCTATCAAGTTTAGCAGGGACAGAATTAGGTGTTTGGATTTCTCATGGCGAAGGAAAATTTAATTTACCTTACAGTGAAGAAAAGTATAACATAGTTGCTAAATATGGTTATGCTGGCTATCCAAATAATCCAAATGGTTCTGATTTTAACACCGCAATGTTGTGTGACACCACTGGAAGACACTTAGTTACAATGCCACATATAGAACGTTCTACGTTTCAATGGAATTGGGCAAACTATCCGAAAAACAGAAAAGACGAAGTCTCGCCTTGGTTAGAAGCTTTTGTTAACGCTAGAAAATGGATTAAAAACAGTTAATTTTCAACAACTTATAAAAAAAAGAAGCTATTAAGTAGCTTCTTTTTTTATATTATATTTGTATATAACTCAACCATTATGACTAAAAAACATTTCTTTTCGCTAATGATATTATTTATTGTATCATTTTCATTCGCACAAACCCCAGAAGGATTTAATTATCAATCTGTAATCCGTGATACAGCTGGAGATATTATAGTCAACACAACTATTGGTGTACAATTTCAATTGAGACAAACTACAACTATGGGTTCTATAATTTATACTGAAACTCATTCACCAACAACAAACAATTATGGAATGTTCAATGTAATTGTTGGGCAAGGAACAACGTCAGATACATTTAATACAATAGATTGGTCATCAGATTCTTATTTTTTAGAAGTAAGTATCGATCCAATTGGTGGAACAACGTATGTAAGTTTAGGAACTACACAATTATTAAGTGTACCCTATGCATTAAATGCTGCTACTGCTGATAATGTAACGGGTTTAGAAACTATAGATGAAGGAAATGGTAATGGTTTGATTAAAATTGGAAGAATAGCCGATAATTATGGAAACATAGGTAATAATGCTGTAGATTTAAGTTACTCAGACTCGGCTAGTGCTTCTAAAGGAGCAACTGGGTTATATTCTACCGCCACTGGCTGGAACACAAGTGCTTTAGGTAATGCATCTACAACCATTGGAGTTTCAAACATAGCATCTGGTCATATTGCAACAGCAATGGGTAATGAAACATCAGCTTCTGGTAATGGAGCTGTAACAATGGGAGATGGAACAGTTGCTGAAAGTTTTACACAAGTATCTATAGGAACATTTAATGTACCAACAACACCTACAAGTGCTATAGCGTTTGAAGAAACAGATCGTGTTCTTGTTGTAGGAAACGGTACTGCACTAGCAAGTGAAAGTGATGCTTTAGTAGTGTTAAAAAATGGAACCATTACGGCTCCAAGTTTTGATTTAGCTGAAATTACTGATGATAAGGCGTTAATAACTAAAGAATATTTTGAAACAAGTATCTCTGGTTTAGTATATTTAGATGAAACAGATGATACAACTGACAATGGAGGCTTAATTATAGCAGGAAGAACAGCCGAATACTATGGTGATATTGGTAAAAATGCAATTGATTTAAGTTTCTCAGATGGTGCAAGCACTACTTATGGAGCTACGGGAGAACATGCTGTAGCACTAGGAAGATTTATAGAAGCCTCAGGAAATTATTCAACAGCAATGGGACATAGTACAGAGGCTTCAGGAATTTTTGCTACAGCAATGGGGTTTAGTACAGATGCTACTGGATATTATTCCACAGCAATGGGGCAGAATACAATTGCTTCAGGGTCATATTCAACAGCAATGGGACATAATACAATTGCTTCAGGGCCATATTCAACAGTAATGGGTCGCAATACAAATGCTTCAGGAAATTATGCTACAGCAATGGGGCAAAATACAAATGCAAATTCTTGGGGATCTACCGCTATAGGCCATTATAATATTGGTGGAGGAAGTGCAAACTCTTGGATAGGAACAGAATCATTATTTGAAATTGGAAATGGTACTGATGCTGCTAATAAAGCTAATGCCTTGACAGTTCTAAAAAACGGAATAATTACGGCACCAAGTTTTGATTTAGCTGAAATTACTGATGATAAAGCTTTAATTACAAAAGAATATTTTGAAACAAACAACACTACTCCAACGGGTTTAGAAGCTATAGACCAAGGTAATGGTACAGGTTGGCGTTTATCAAGAAACATCCTTGGCTTCGGAAACATAGGAAGATATGCTGTTGATCTTTCTTATAACATACCAATGTCTGGTAGTTTCGGAGCAACAGGATTTGGTTCATTTGCAGTAGGAGAAAGAACTAATGCTTCAGGAGATACTTCTGCAGCATTTGGTTCTAACACTAATGCTTCAGGAATCCATTCTGCAGCATTTGGTATTGGAACTACTGCATCTGGAGGAACTTCTGTAGCATTTGGTTTTTTAACTACTGCTACAGGATATCTTTCAACTGCAATGGGAGAAAGAACAAATGCTAATTCACAATCCTCTTTATCTATAGGTCAATATAATATTGGAGGAGGAACTCCTGATAGTTGGATCGCTACGGAATCGGTATTTGAAATAGGAAATGGTGTAGACGATTCAAATAGAGCGAATGCATTAACAGTATTAAAAAACGGTACTATTACAGCACCAAGTTTTGATGTAGCAGAAATTACAGATGACAAAGCTTTAATAACTAAAGAATATGCAGATGCTAATTATTCATCAGAGACAATTGAAACTGAAAATGGAGTTTCGTATGCTACCAATTGGAGTGACTTTGGATCTGGATATGAAGGTGTAACTTATTACAAACATAACGGACGTGTATATATAGACGGAATGGCAATAAAAAGTAGCATCATAATTCAAGATGAAGTAATATTCACATTACCAGCAGGATACCAACCAACAGGAAGAATTACTGCTACAGGTCAACGATTGAACGAATCTATTAGAATAGATATTAATTCTAGTGGGCAAGTAATTATTAGACAATCAGGAAATACGTATGTTAGTCTAAATGGTATAAATTTTAGAGTTGACTAAAACAATAGTTTTGACTTCATTAAATGTATTTAAAACAATTAATTAGGTTTTGTTTCTTTTTTACCATAGTTATTTTTTAATGATATTTTTTATCCTTTTTTAAAACCCTTTAATATTCTTGATAAAGAATATTAAAGTAAACAGATGCAGGATAATAATTATAAAAATTAACAGAGGTACTGCTAGTAAAACTAGTGATGCCACAGGAGATGGATCTATAACTTCTGGGTATAACACTATAGCTAATATAAATCATCCATATTACTCTGATATCACAAAAACTATCGCGGCTAATTTACCTCTAGCAACCAATATCGTTACTCGTATTATCGAGACAGATAGACAATTGTATTTTAGTGGATTAACCTTACAACTTAAACTTTAAGGTTAGACATAGTTAGGTTGTAATTTTCAGAAACTTCTTTACGGTATTATTTATTTTTACAAAATATAATCCATTAGCTAAATTACTAAAATCAATTTCTGCTGTTTTACCATTATTAGTTTTAGTAATTCCAAATTTCACTTCTTTCCCTACCACATTATATATTAAAACTGAATTAATTGTATCGTTATGTAATTTTATCTGAAATTTATCTTTAACAGGATTTGGATACATACTAAATGTATCTAAATTATAAGTTTCTGTACTTAATAAGTCGGTCGGTACAATACTAAGATTATCAATTAAATTATAAAAAACAGTACCTAAACATTCAGGATCATTACTCATCGTTTTTGTTGTAGGCGTAGTTACAATATATAAATATTCACTAGCTTCTGTAGGCGTAAATGTAAACGTATAATTATAGTAAGTTGTATTTTCGTTAGTTTGAACATTTTCGGTATCCAATTCATAACTATAACTATTTGGAATACCTGTATTTGCGGAACTCATAGAAAAATCGAATCTTAATGTATAACATCCCAGATATTGATTAGCAATAAAACCAGTACCGTGGTATTTAGAACCATAATTCACCGCTATTTTAATGGTATATTCTCTATTAATTTCTAAAGGTGTATCCAGTTCGAAATTTACACCTTCATGAGTTACAGAACTTGCATATTTTACACTTCCTAAATAAACACTTCCCGTACCTGTATTAGCATAACCAGGATACATAGTACAATTATAATAATCTGGAGTATCATGTGAATTAACGCATCCTATAATTAGATTGCTTTGGCCAAAAGTGTTAGGGCAATTGTAATAATTTTCAAAATCCCCATTAGAAAATATGTTCTGACTAATTGTTAATGTAGAGTATATTAGAAATAATGTTGCAAAAAAATAATTTTTTTTCATCGTTTTAAAGTTTTAACTGCTTTTTTGAAATTAAAAACGATGCCTTATTTTTAAATAAAAAGATATATTTAAAAAACAGATACCATATACTTTATTTCGCGAAAGTAGAAGGTTTATATAATTTGGATTGAGTAATCTGACTTCCTATAAAAGGTTACAGTTGCGCGACAGTTCGTGAATTTCACACGATTCCCTCAATTCTAGGTAAAACTAATACTTTTTTAATTTAAAACCATAAAATATTTGTGTAAATACAAGCATCTAAGATAGTACTTAGAGTCTAAGTTATCCGCTATGTTTATTATTCATTTTTCATCATTTTTAAAAATTCGGTTTTTTTGTGCTATATATTATTGTAAATTGCTGCCGTACTATAATATATACTCACGACAATTATAATGACAGAAATAACACGTTTATTCGATTTCCCATACTATCAACTTGAAAAACATAATTTAGAGGCAGCATTAGTCACTAAAAAAAAAGGAGAATGGATTAAAACGTCCACCAAAGAATATTTAGATAATGCTAATGCAGTTAGTCGTGCATTATTACGCTTAGGAATTAATAAGAATGATAAAATTGCCGTAATTTCTTCTACTAATAGAACAGAATGGAATATTATGGATATTGGTATTCTTCAAACTGGAGCACAAAACATTCCTATATACCCAACAATTTCTGCTGAAGATTATGAATATGTCCTAAATCATAGTGAAGCAATTTATTGTTTTGTTTCAGACAAAGAAGTATTAGACAAAGTAAATAAAGTAAAAGACAAAACACAATTAAAAGAGGTGTACTGTTTTGATGATATTGATGGTTGCAAACACTACTCAGAATTATTTAAATTAGGAGAGGACAAAAGTAATCAAGATGAAGTTCAAAAACGTAAAGATGCTGTTAAACCAACAGATTTAGCTACTATAATATATACATCTGGAACTACAGGAAAACCAAAAGGAGTAATGTTATCTCATGATAATATTACAAGTAACGTTTTAAATAGTATTCCAAGAGTACCATTAGAAGATGGAGAAACACGTGTTCTAAGCTTTTTACCTATTTGTCATATTTTTGAACGCGTCTTAATTTATGTCTATCAATACGCAGGTGCTACAATCTATTTTGCTGAAAGCATAGATAAAATTGGAGATAATGCAAAAGAAATAAAACCTAACCTAATGAGTGTGGTTCCAAGACTGTTAGAAAAAGTCTACGACAAAATTTATGCAAAAGGAGATGAACTTTCTGGTATAAAACACAAACTATTCCACTGGGCAATTGAATTAGGTGAACAATGGAAACCATACAAGGAAAATGGTTCGTGGTATGAATTTAAATTAAGTATAGCTAGAAAATTAATTTTTAGTAAGTGGAAAGATGCACTTGGAGGACAATTAACAACAATGGTTTCTGGTTCTGCACCACTACAACCAAGATTAGTTCGAGTATTTTCTGCAGCAGGAATGAATATTATGGAAGGTTATGGATTAACAGAAACTTCTCCTGTTGTATCAGTTGGAATGTATAAAAACAAACATTTTAAAATTGGAACTGTTGGAAAGCCAATAAAAGGTGTAGAAGTTAAAATTGCTGATGATGGCGAACTCCTTATTAAAGGACGAAACGTAATGTTAGGTTATTTTAAAGACGAAATAAAAACTAACGAGGTAATGTCTGGAGATTATTTTCATACAGGAGATAAAGGTGAAATTGATTCTGAAGGATTTCTTAAAATTACTGGTCGCAAAAAAGAAATGTTTAAAACATCTGGTGGAAAATACGTTATACCTACGCTACTTGAAAATGATTTAAAACAATCTCGTTTTATTGAACAAGTTATGGTTATTGGTGAAGGACAAAAAATGCCAGCAGCATTCATACAACCAAATTTTATTTTTATAAAAGACTGGATTGATAGAAAAAATCAGAATATTGAAAAAACGAACCAAGCGATTTGTGATTCAGATATTATAAAATCTCGCATACAAAAAGAATTAGATACTTGTAATTGTAAATTTGGTAAATGGGAACAAATTAAACGTTTTGAGCTAACTCCAGATGTATGGTCTTTAGAAGGTGGACATTTAACCCCAACAATGAAAATGAAAAGAAAGATTATTAAAGAAATCTATAAAGATTTATATAATAAAATCTATGATTTATAAATAATTTAGGTATTACTATACTAACATCTTAAATAATTCAAAAAATACTATGCACGCATAGTATTTTTTTTTACCTTTGGTTAAATAATTTTTATAGATGAAAGATAGAACTATAGATTATATGCTAAGAACCACTTGGTTAGCAGTCAATAAAATGTACAACGAAGAAGCCGCTAAGTTTGATAGCACAATGGCTACTGGTTTTACATTATTAAGTATTGATAAAGAAGAAGGAACTCCTTCTACTTCTCTCGGTCCTATAATGGGAATGGAGGCTACAAGTTTATCCAGAATATTAAAAAACATGGAGCAACGTGGTTTAATAGAACGCAAACCAAATCCTTTAGACGGACGAGGCGTAATTATACATTTAACAGATTTTGGTAAAGAAAAACGAGAGTATTCAAAAGAAAAAGTACTCACTTTTAATAATGATATTCGAAGTCAAGTTTCAGAAGAAAAACTAAAACACTTCTATGAAGTGGCTGATCTAATTTCGGAACGTGTTTCAAATAAAAAAATTTACAAAAAAGAAGATAAATAAACAACTAATAATAAGTCATAAACAACATGAGTAAACGTATTATTAAAAAAGTAGCCATTATTGGGTCTGGTATTATGGGAAGTGGTATTGCTTGTCATTTCGCAAATATTGGTGTCGATGTTTTATTACTAGATATCGTACCAAGAGAGCTTAATGCTAAAGAAAAAGCAAAAGGACTTACCTTAGAAGATAAAGTAGTTAGAAATCGTTTAGTTAATGATGCTTTAACAGCTTCATTAAAATCTAAACCTTCACCTATTTACCACACTTCATTTGCTAATAGAATTACTATAGGAAATATTGAAGACGATATTACTAAAGTAGCAGATGTAGATTGGATTATGGAAGTTGTAGTTGAAAGACTTGATATTAAACAGCAAGTTTTTGAAAACTTAGAAAAACATAGAACTCCAGGAACATTAATTACTTCTAACACGTCTGGAATTCCAATTAAATTTATGAGCGAAGGAAGAAGTGAAGATTTCCAAAAAAACTTCTGCGGAACACACTTTTTTAATCCTGCACGTTACTTAAAATTATTCGAAATTATTCCTGGACCAAAAACAGATCAGTCGGTTTTAGATTTCTTAAATAATTATGGTGAGCAATTTTTAGGAAAAACTTCTGTTGTTGCAAAAGACACGCCTGCGTTTATTGGAAATAGAGTTGGAATATTCTCAATTATGAGTTTATTCCATGCTGTAAAAGATTTAGATTTAACTATTGAAGAAGTGGATAAATTATCTGGACCAGTAATTGGAAGACCAAAATCTGCCACTTTTAGAACTGTAGATGTAGTAGGGTTAGACACTTTAGTTCATGTTGCTAATGGAATTAGAGCTAATTGTAAAGACGATGAACGTTTAGAATTATTCAAATTACCAGATTTCATCAATACCATGATGGAAAACAAATGGTTAGGAAGCAAAACTAAACAAGGTTTTTATAAAAAGACTGTTTCTAAAGAAGGCAAAAAAGAAATCCTTTCTTTAGACCTTAATACTTTAGAGTATAGATCCTCTAAAAAAGCAAAATTCGCAACCTTAGAATTAACTAAATCTATAGATAAAGTTGTAGATCGATTTAAAGTTTTAGTAAAAGGAAAAGATAAAGCTGGTGAATTTTACAGAAAAAGTTTTGCTGCTCTATTTGCATATGTATCTAATAGAATTCCTGAAATTTCAGATGAGCTTTATAAAATAGATGATGCTATGAAAGCTGGTTTTGGATGGGAACATGGACCTTTTCAAATTTGGGATGCAATTGGCGTTCAAAAAGGAATAGAAATGATGCAAGCTGAAGGCTTAAAACCTGCAGATTGGGTAAATGATATGTTAGAATCTGGAAGCGATAGCTTCTACTCTATTAAAGATGGCGCTTCTTTCTTTTATAATATTCCATCAAAATTACAAGAAAAAATACCAGGACAAGACGCATTCATAATATTAGATAATATTAGAAAAACAACAGAAGTATTTAGTAATTCTGGAGTTTCTGTTCAAGATTTAGGAGATGGAATCCTAAATTTAGAGTTTCAATCTAAAATGAATACTATTGGTGGTGATGTTTTAGCAGGACTAAATAAAGCTATTGACATTGCTGAAAAAGATTTTTCTGGATTAGTAGTAGGAAATCAAGGACCAAATTTTTCTGTTGGAGCAAATATTGGAATGATTTTTATGATGGCTGCAGAACAAGAATACGATGAATTAAATGCGGCTATTAAATATTTCCAAGATACAATGATGCGTATGCGTTATTCAGCAATTCCAACAATTTCAGCACCTCACGGAATGGCGCTAGGTGGCGGTTGTGAAATATCACTCCATGCAGATAAAATTGTTGCAGCAGCAGAAACTTATATGGGACTTGTAGAATTTGGCGTTGGAGTTATTCCTGGCGGCGGTGGTTCTAAAGAAATGGCACTAAGAGCTTCTGACACTTTCCAAAAAGGTGATGTACAATTAAACACATTACAAGAATACTTTTTAACTATTGGAATGGCAAAAGTATCTACTTCTGCTTATGAAGCCTTTGATTTAGGTTTACTTCAAAAAGGAAAAGATACTGTAGTTGTTAATAAGGACCGACAAATAGCTGTTGCTAAACAACATGCTAAACTTATGGCGGATATGGGTTACACACAACCTGTAAAACGTAAAGATGTAAAAGTATTGGGTAAACAAGCATTAGGTATGTTTTTAGTTGGAACAGATTCTATGCAAGACAGTAATTACATCTCAGAACATGATATGAAAATTGCTAATAAATTAGCTTACGTTATGGCTGGTGGAGATTTATCTGAACCAACACTTGTAAGTGAACAATACTTATTAGACCTAGAACGCGAAGCATTTTTAAGTTTATGTACAGAACGTAAAACTTTAGAACGTATTCAACATATGTTAACTAAAGGAAAACCATTAAGAAATTAGATTAATTAGGTTAATGGATTCTTAATTGTTAGAATCCAAAAAATCTAAAAATCAAATAATCTAAAAATCGAAATAAAAATGAAACAAGCATATATAGTAAAAGCATACAGAACTGCAGTTGGAAAAGCACCAAAAGGTGTATTTCGCTTCAAAAGAACAGATGAATTAGCAGCAGAAACCATCAAACACATGATGAAAGAGCTTCCTAGTTTAGACCCAAAACGTATAGACGATGTTATTGTTGGTAATGCAATGCCAGAAGGATCTCAAGGGTTAAATATGGCTAGATTAATCTCATTAATGGGATTAGACACAGTAGATGTTCCTGGTGTAACTGTTAATCGTTTTTGTTCTTCTGGAATTGAAACCATTGGAATGGCTACGGCAAAAATCCAAGCAGGAATGGCAGATTGTATTATTGCTGGTGGCGCAGAAAGTATGAGCTCTGTTCCAATGACAGGTTATAAACCAGAATTAAATTACGATGTTGTAAAATCTGGACATGAAGATTATTATTGGGGAATGGGAAATACAGCTGAAGCTGTAGCAAAACAATTTAATGTATCTAGAGAAGATCAAGATATATTTGCTTTTAATTCACATGAAAAAGCATTAAAAGCACAAGCAGAAAATCGTTTTCAAGATCAAATTGTTCCTATAGAAGTTGAACAAACCTATATTGATTCTAACGGAAAAAAAGCTACAAAATCTTATACAGTAACTAAAGATGAAGGTCCACGTAAAGGTGGCTCTGTTGAAGCATTAGCAAAATTAAGAGCTGTATTTGCTGCTGGCGGAAGTGTAACAGCAGGAAACTCATCGCAAATGAGTGATGGAGCAGCATTTGTTATGGTTATGAGTGAAGAAATGGTAAAGGAGTTAAACCTAGAACCTATTGCAAGACTTGTAAATTATGCTGCTGCAGGAGTTGAGCCTAGAATTATGGGTATTGGACCAGTAAAAGCTATTCCAAAAGCATTAAAACAAGCTGGATTAAAACAAGATGACTTAAGCTTAATTGAATTAAACGAAGCGTTTGCATCTCAATCTATAGCAGTAATTAGAGAATTAAATTTAAATCCTGATATAATAAATGTAAATGGTGGGGCTATTGCTTTAGGTCATCCATTAGGTTGTACAGGAGCAAAATTATCTGTGCAATTATTCGATGAAATGCGCAAACAAAATATGGTTGGAAAATATGGAGCTGTAACTATGTGCGTAGGTACTGGTCAAGGCGCTTGTGGAATTTTCGAATTTTTAAAATAATAAAAACTTAATACAAAATAAAATGTCAGCAACAGAAAAAGATATATTAAGAGGAGGACAATTTCTAGTAAAAGAAACTAATTGTGAAGATGTGTTCACACCAGAAGATTTTACAGAAGAACAGAATATGATGAAAGAAGCGGTTTCCGAATTTAATGAGCGTGAAATCATTGCACATAAACCAAGATTTGAAGCAAAAGATTATGCTTTAACGGAAGAAGTTATGAGAAAAGCTGGAGAACTAGGCTTTTTAGGTGTTGCTGTTCCTGAAGCTTATGGCGGTTTAGGAATGGGCTTTGTGTCTACTGTTTTAACTTGCGATTATATCTCATCTGGAACTGGATCTTTTAGTACAGCTTTTGGGGCACATACAGGAATTGGGACTATGCCAATAACACTTTATGGAACAGAAGCTCAAAAACAAAAATATGTTCCTAAATTAGCCTCAGGAGAATGGTTTGGAGCTTATTGTTTAACAGAACCAGGAGCTGGATCTGATGCTAACTCTGGAAAAACGACTGCTGAATTATCAGAAGATGGAAAATCTTACAAAATTAACGGACAAAAAATGTGGATCTCAAATGCAGGGTTCTGTAGTGTGATGATTGTTTTTGCTCGTATTGAAGATGATAAGAATATTACTGGTTTTATTGTAGAATATGATGCTGAAAACTCAAATGGGGTTACTTTAGGTGAAGAAGAACATAAATTAGGTATTCGTGCCTCTTCTACTAGACAAGTATTTTTTAATGATACTGTTGTGCCTGTAGAAAATATGTTGGCTGGTCGTGGAGAAGGATTTAAAATTGCAATGAATGCACTTAACGTTGGTCGTATTAAACTAGCAGCAGCTTGTTTAGATTCTCAAAGAAGAATTTTAACTACCGCAGTTAATTATGCAAACGAAAGAAAACAATTTAAAACACCTATTTCAGATTTTGGAGCAATTAAAGTAAAGTTAGCAAAAATGGCAACTGATACTTATGCTGGTGAATCTGCAACTTATAGAGCTGCAAAAAACATTGAAGATAGAATAGCAATGCGCGAAGCTGCTGGAAACACTCACCAAGAAGCAGAATTAAAAGGTGTTGAAGAATATGCCATAGAATGTTCTATCTTAAAAGTTGCAGTTTCGGAAGATGTACAAAATTGTGCAGACGAAGGAATTCAAATTTTTGGTGGAATGGGATTCTCTGAAGAAACTCCAATGGAAGCTGCCTGGAGAGATGCTAGAATTGCACGTATTTACGAAGGAACAAACGAAATTAACCGTATGCTTTCTGTTGGAATGTTAGTTAAGAAAGCTATGAAAGGTCATGTAGATTTATTAGGCCCAGCAACTGCTGTACAGAATGAATTAATGGGAATTCCTTCTTTTGAAACTCCAGATTATTCTGAGTTATTTTCTGAAGAAAAAGCAATGATTGGTAGACTTAAAAAAGTATTCTTAATGGTTGCAGGTGCTGCGGTTCAAAAATTTGGTCCAGAAATGGAGCAACACCAACAGTTATTAATTGCTGCTGCAGATATTTTAATTGAAATTTATATGGCAGAATCTGCAATTTTAAGAACAGAAAAAAATGCTAAACGCACAAGTGAAAAAGAACAAGCTGTACAAATTGCAATGTCTAAATTATATTTATACAATGCTGTAAGTATTGTTGAAGGAAAAGGAAAAGAAAGTATTATTTCTTTTGCTGAAGGCGATGAACAACGTATGATGCTTATGGGACTTAAACGTTTTACAAAATACACTAACTATCCAGATATTGTAGATTTACGTAACGAAATTGCAGAAAAAGTTAAATCTGAAAACAAATATTGTTTCTAAAAAACCTATTAAATTTTAGTTTTAGTTAATTTTAAAGTGCTTCTCTCCTATTTTGAGAAGCATTTTTTTTTCTTTTAATTATTTCAACACAATAAAAACTCAATTTTATTTACTTCACTTTGTCATTTTTTTCAACTAACTTCGTTTAACTGCTGATATAAAACATTATAACGATTTCATATCATCTTGTTAAACGAAATCTATAAAATCTAAATCTTAGCTTGATACGTGTATAAATCAAAATAACGGCCTTGTTTTTCTATTAATTGGTCGTGATTTCCACGTTCTGCTATTTTACCATTTTCTATAACTAAAATTTGATCTGCTTTACGAATAGTACTTAACCTATGCGCAATAACAATAGTAGTTCTGTTTTTAGTTAATTCTGCTAAACTTTTTTGAATTAAACCTTCGCTTTCTGTATCTAAATTAGAAGTTGCTTCGTCTAAAATTATTAATTTAGGGTCTGCTAAAATTGCTCTTGCAATGGCAATACGCTGGCGTTGTCCACCAGATAACTTTACGCCTCTTTCTCCAATTAAAGTTTCTAATCCATCATCAAATCGATCTGTAAACTCATTAACATAAGCAGATTTAACTGCAAACTGTAATTGCTCTTCTGTAGCGTTTGGTCTTGGAAATAAAATATTTTCTCTTATACTGCCTTCAAATAAAAATTCATCTTGTAAAACCACACCTAAATTTTCACGAAAACTATTTAATTTTACTTCTGCTATATTTCTACCATCAATAGTAATTTCTCCACTTTTAGGATTTAAAAATGTAGCAGATAAACCTGCAATAGTAGATTTACCAGAGCCAGAACTTCCAACTAAAGCTATTACAGAACCAGATGGTGCTTTAAAACTTATATTATGTAATACATTTTTATCTGTTTCGTATGCAAAAGAAACATCTTTAAACTCTAAATCGCCTTTAAAGTTTGGTAATTCTAAGGTTCTATTTTTGTCATCTTCTTCGGTTGCTAATTGCATTAATTCTTCGGTTCTATCTAAACCTGCTAAAGCTTCAGTTAACTGGCTTCCAATATTACTCATTTGAACAATTGGAGCAATCATAAAACCTAAAACTAACGTAAAGAATAAGAAATCTCCCGAAGTCATTTCTCCTAAAATCATATAATAACCACCAATTCCCATAATTCCAGTAGTTGCTACACCAATTAAAAAGGTGGAAGAACTTGTCATTAAAGCAGTTGCAGTTAAACTCTTTTTTACATTTTGAAATAATTGATCTACACCTTTTTCAAAGACTTCTTCCTCTTGTTTTTCGGCATTAAAGGCTTTAATTACTCTAACTCCAGCTAAAGTCTCAGTTAATCTACCTTTAACCTCAGCACTAATCTTACCTCTTTTTCGAAAAATTGGACGAATATATTTAAATGCTTTTAATGCTATAATTGCAAATATAGATAGTGGTATAAACACAAAAAGTGTCATCCAAGCATTTAATTTTATTAAAATAACTAAAGATATTATAGCTGTAAAAGTTCCTCCTACTAATTGAACTAATCCTGTTCCTATTAGGTTTCTTACGCCTTCAACATCGCTCATAATTCTAGATACTAAAGCGCCAGATTTTGTGTTATCGAAAAAACTTAAAGGAAGCGATAATACTTTTTTCTGAACTTGCGCTCTTAACTCACTTATTAAATATTGCGCTTGTACACTTAAAATTCGAGTTAATAGAAAAGATGAAATAGCCTGGACTGTAATAGCTATAATTACAATTCCTACTAATTGGTATAATTGTGAATAGTCTTTATTTGGGACAACTTCATCTAATAAAACTTTACTTTGCCACGGTAATATTAAACCCGATAAACTTCTTATTACAATTAAAATTAAGCCTATAAAGACCAGGTTTCGTCTTGGCCAAATAATAGTTTTAAAAGCCGTTTTTAAAGTAACTTTTGGTTTTGACTTTTGTTTAGAATCTGAGGTGCTTTTATCTTGTAGATGTTTCATTTTGTAGAGCTAATAGGAGTACAAATATACAAAGGATAATTAGGGTTATTTAATAGCTTTAACATAACCTTGACAAACAAAAAATGAAAACCATAAAAAAAAGCAATTCTTTTCAGAATTGCTTAAATACATTATAAATAATTGTTTTTTTTAGAAAGGATCGCTCCACTTAGTATTTGTATAAACATCTTGACCAGAAAGTGTTTTTAAAAAGGCTTCAACCGCATCTCTTTCGTCAGTTGTCATATTTAACTGTTGTCCATTTTGTCCAGGTTCTCCAAGTAATCTATTATCTAAATTAGTATTTCCAGTTGCATCAATAGAATTATAATGATTTAACACATCTGTAATAGTTGTTAAACTTGCATCATGCATTAATGGTCCATTTAATTGACCTTGGTAATCAAAAAGGTTACGTAAACTTGGTGACTTAGTATTGGTTAAATCTGTTGCATTTAAATCGGAAATAACACCTATAACACCATTGTTATTAGAATTAACATCTATATCAAATTCTGGAGCTTGGTGGCAACCAACACAACCGAATCCATCTGCATTTGGAGGATCATTAAACAGTGTTTTTCCTAGATTCTCTTGATCTGTATAATTAGAAAAAGGAGTGTTTATATTATTTGTTTGAGCTAAACCTTCGTCAAACTTAGAATCGAATGACTGAATACTCCTAACAAATTGGGCTAAACATTCTTGTAACCTTGCTTCTGTTAAAAATTCATCACCATATAATGCATTAGAGATTGCAGTATAATATTCTAAACTATTTAATTTATCTAATAAATCGGACATATCTAAATCGCCATCTTGACCACTAAAGCCCATTTCTATATGATCTTGTATTGGCTGCGTAGTTTGAGCCTCTAAAGTAGCAGCTCTTTCGTCCCAAAAGAATTTTTGTTCTACAGAGAAACGAGAATTTACAAGTCTCATAGAATGTCTTCCTGTAGCACCATTTACTCCAATACTTGCAACATTGCTATCTCCAAATGCTAAATCTTGATGATGGCAACTTGCACAAGAAACCGTATTATCTGAAGACAAGTTTTTATCGTAAAATAAAATTCTTCCTAAAGTTGCCTTTTCATTAGTAATAACATTTGTACCAGTATTATCTTTAATTATATAACCAGGAATAATTTGATTAGCATAATTATTCAAATTATTAAACTGAATTTCAGCACCAAAATAAGGCTCCAAAACTTGGTCTAATTCTGTGTAATCTATTGATGTTGTTGCTTCATAAGAATCGTCTTTTTTACAAGATTGAAAAATAACTATACAACATAAAACTATTAATTTTCTACAAAACAAATTTCTCATAAAACAATATTTTTATAGGTAACATACTTTAGATGAATTTATAACGAAAAACTTTCGGTGAAATTTTAAGGCATTAAGAATTTAACTTATTATTTAGATTATAAACTACCTTTAAGCCTATTAGAATATTTACTTTTGTTGAATGCAAAAAACTACTTCGGTTAAAATAGAATTTATAGTATTAATGGCTTTATTAATGTCCATTGTAGCATTATCTATAGATGCATTATTACCAGCTTTACCATACATTGGTATAGATTTAGGGGTAACCGATTTAAAAAAGCATCAACAATTAATTACAATGATTTTTTTGGGCTTAGGTTTTGGGCAATTACTTTTTGGTCCATTATCTGATAGTTATGGAAGAAAACCAATGGTATATATTGGTTTTTCTGTTTTTGCTATTGGAAGTTTTATATGTGTAACTACCAAAAATTTTGAGCTTATAATTTTAGGAAGAATACTTCAAGGGATTGGTCTATCTTCTCCAAGAACTATTTCTATAGCTATGGTAAGAGATTTATATAGTGGAGATTACATGGCTAAACTACTCTCTATTATAGTTATGTTTTTTATTTTAATTCCTATTATTGCCCCAAGTTTAGGTCAATTTATTTTAAACCATTATAATTGGAAAGCTATTTTTAATTTTAATTTAATATTTGGTTTTTTAGTAATTCTATGGTTTGCATTAAGGCAGCCTGAAACATTAACAACAGAAAAAAAAATTCCTTTTAAACCTTCCATTTTTATTTCTGGAACAAAAGCATTTTTTAAGCAAAAAAAATCTGTAGCATTTACCTTAATATCTGGTTTTATTACTGGCTCTTTTATGGTTTATTTAAGTACTTCTCAGCACATTTTTCAAGTACAATATGAATTAGGAGAATTGTTTCCATATGTTTTTGCTAGTACTGCATTTGCTGTTGGTTTTGCTACATTTAGTAATAGTCAACTTGTTATGCGTTTTGGATCTTTTAACATTGCTTTTTATGCAGCAATTGCATATTTTATAATATCACTTTTATATGTGATGTTATTTTCTTCTGGTGAAAACCCACATTTATATGTAATACTTACTTTTTTCTTATTACAATTTTTTGCTGTTGGCTTTCTATTTGGAAACTTAAGGAGCTTAGCAATGGAACCTTTAGGACATATTGCAGGAATTGGAGCAGCTATAAATGGTTTTATATCAACTATACTGGCTGTTCCAATAGCAGATTACATAGGTAGTTTTGTAACTACTTCTGCTCTACCTTTATTTATTGGATTTACATTTTTTGGTTTATTATCTGTACTAACTTTTATTTTTATAAAACAGATGAATTAAATTGTTCATGATAATTAAAACTACAACGCATTATCAATAATATCCTGAACACATTCTGGGTTTAAAAGTGTGCTAATATCTCCTAAATTAGTCGTATCGTTTTCTGATATTTTTCTTAAAATACGTCGCATAATCTTACCACTTCTTGTTTTAGGCAAACCTGTTGTAAATTGAATTTTATCTAACTTAGCTATAGGTCCAATTTGTTCCGTAATAATCTGATTAATCTCCTTTTTTAAATTTTCTTGTTTCCTGTTTTCTCCTGTTTCTTTAAGAATTACAAAACCATATAAAGCTTTTCCTTTTATATCATGTGGAAAACCTACAATAGCACTTTCTGCAACTGCTGGATGTTCATTTATAGCATCTTCTATTGGAGCAGTTCCTAAATTATGTCCAGAAACTATAATTACATCATCTACGCGACCAGTAATTCTATAATATCCTGTTTCGTCTCGTAAAGCGCCATCACCTGTAAAATACATATTTTTAAATGTAGAGAAATAGGTTTCCTTATAACGTTTATGGTTTCCCCAAATCGTTCTTGCCATACTTGGCCAAGGGAATTTTATGGCTAATCGTCCATTAACTTGATTTCCTAAAAGTTCTTCGCCTTGCGCATCCATTAATGCTAATTGTACACCAATAAATGGTAATGTTGCGTATGTTGGCTTTGTTGGTGTTACAAATGGAATTGGCGAAATCATTATTCCACCAGTTTCGGTTTGAAACCAAGTATCTACAATTGGTGCATTGTTTTTCCCTACATTATCATCATACCAATGCCATGCTTCTTCATTAATTGGTTCTCCTACAGTTCCAATTACTTTTAAAGATGATAAATTAGACTTCTCTAAAAAACCTAAGCCTTCTTTTGCCAAAGCTCTAATTGCTGTTGGAGCTGTATAAAATTGATTAATTTTATGTTTTTCTATAATTTGCCAAAACCTACTAAAATCTGGATAGCTTGGAACACCTTCAAACATGACACTTGTTGCACCATTACATAATGGTCCGTAAACTATATAACTATGGCCTGTAATCCAACCTATATCTGCAGTACACCAATAGACATCATTTTCTTTATACTGAAAAATATTTTTAAAAGTATATGCTGTATAGACCATATAACCAGCTGTAGTATGCAACATTCCTTTTGGTGAACCTGTAGAACCAGACGTGTATAAAATAAATAATGGATCTTCCGCATCCATTATTTCTGGTGCGCATTCTGAATATGCTTCTTGCATTAATGGTTCTAACCAAACGTCTCTTCCTTTTAGTAGTTCTATATCTTGATGTGTCCTTTTTACCACCAAAACTGTTGATACGTTTGGACAATCGTTTAAAGCTTCATCTACAATAGATTTTAAATCGATTACTTTTTGTCCTCTAAAAGAACCATCGGAAGTAATTACCATTTTACAATCACAATCATTTATTCGTGATGCTAATGCTGAAGCTGAAAATCCAGCAAAAACAACAGAGTGTATTGCTCCAATTCTTGAACAAGCTAAAACTGAAATGGTTAATTCTGGAATCATTGGTAAGTAAATACAAACGCGATCGCCTTTTTTAATACCTTGAGACTTTAAAACATTTGCCATTTTACAAACTTTCTCATAAAGCTGCTTATATGTAAAATGCTGTGCTTTTTCTTCTGGGCTATTTGGCTCAAAAATAAGAGCTGTTTTGTTCCCACGTGATAGTAAGTGTCTATCTAAACAGTTTTCTGTAATATTTAGTTTTGCGCCTTCAAACCATTTAACTTCTGGCTTATTAAAATCCCATGACAAAACATTATTCCATTTTTTTCGCCATAAAAAATGCTCTTCTGCTATTTCTTCCCAAAAAGCTTCTGGATTACTAACCGATTTTCTATAAACTTGAAAATACTCTTCTAAATGCTTTATATGGAAATTACTCATTCTGTCTTTTTTAAAACTTCAAGTTAAAAATAAAAAATGAATTTTAAAGACATAATAAATTTGATTAGAATTTTAACATAATTATTTGTCCACTAACTTTTATTAAGCTTCTCAATTTATAATAAAAATGACCTCAAAATTTATTACAGATTAATTTATCAATTATCTTTGTTTACTAAATTACAACTATAAACTTGAAAGCTAAACGACTTTTTTTCTTAGATGCAGTAAGAGCCTTTGCTATATTAATGATGCTTCAAGGTCATTTTATAGACACTATGCTTTTACCTGCTTATAGAGACATGTCTAGTTTACCATATATTATTTGGAGTTATTTTAGAGGAATAACCGCTCCAACTTTTTTTACCATTACTGGTTTAGTTTTTTGTTACCTTTTATTTAAAGCGGAACAAAAGGGTGACACAAAAAAAAGAATTAGAAAAGGATTAAGTAGAGGTTTTATGCTTCTTATTGTAGGTTATTCTTTAAGAGTTAATTTAAAAGATTGGTTTAGTGGTTATTTTAATACTTATTTTTTAACTATAGATGTTTTACAATGTATTGGCTTATCTTTAATTCTTATAATTACAATTTATTTTGTGCTCAGAAAAAACAAAATAATATTAGCAATTACATTTTTTAGTATTGGTTTTCTAATTTTTATATTTGAACCTTGGTATAGAACCCTAAATTGTAATAATTTACCTGTTATAATTTGTAATTATATATCTAAAAGTAATGGATCTGTTTTTACAATAATCCCTTGGTTTGGTTATGTTGCTTTTGGTAGCTTTATTGCTATAATTTTTAACACTTTTGAAAAAAAGAAAAACTTTAAACAAATAATGCTTTTTAGTTTTAGCATTATTGGTTTATGTGCTATTTATCTATCTTCTCCTGCTTTAAAATATCTTACTGAAATTACAGATATTTCTATTTTTACAGAAAGTGCTAACTATAACTATTTATTTTCTAGACTAGGAAACGTTTTAGTCTTGTTTTTTATTTTTTATGGACTAGAAAATTACTTAAAACAGTCCTTAATCACCAAAATTGGGCAAAAAACTCTATCTATCTATATTATCCATTTTGTTATTATTTATGGAAGTTATACAGGTTTAGGGTTAAAGAAATTTTTATATAAATCTTTGAATCCAACAGAAGCCATTTTTGGCGCTATAACTTTTATTATTATAGTCTGCTTTATATCCTTTTACTACGCAAAAACTAACGGATTTATTTATACTTATATTAGAAAAGCAATTGGTTGGGTTAAAAAGTAGATTAATATTACGTTTTTGTAAATGGTTTTATCAAAAGACTTACAAAACTTTTAATATTAATTCTCTTCCTTAGCATTTAAAAATTGTGCATTATATAGTTTTCTATAATAACCATCTGGGTTACCTAGTAAGTTTTTATGAGTTCCTTGTTCTATAATTTCGCCTGAATCTATAACAATAATTTTATCGGCGTTTTTTACTGTAGCCAATCTGTGTGCTATAACAATCGAGGTTCTATCTTTTGTTATTTTTTCTGTTGCGTTTTGAATAAGTTGCTCTGTATAAGAATCTACAGAAGAAGTTGCTTCATCTAAAACCAAAATACTTGGATTTGTAACATAAGCTCTTAGAAAAGAAATAAGCTGTCTTTGACCGGAAGACAACATTACGCCACGTTCTTTAACATTATACAAATAACCGTTAGGCAATTGCATTATAAACTCATGCACACCAATACTCTTGGCTGCTGTTTCTACATCTTCAAGAGTGATTTCTGGATTATTTAATGTTATATTGTTTAAAATAGTATCTGCAAATAAAAATACGTCTTGTAAAACCACTGCAATTTGCTGTCTTAAAGATTCAATAGTCATATTATTGATTGGAGTTTCATCTATACAAATTTCACCTTTATCAATTTCATAAAAACGGTTTAACAGGTTAATAATAGTACTTTTCCCAGCACCAGTTGCTCCTACAATTGCAATAGTTTCTCCTTGTTTTACATTAAAAGAAACACCTTTTAAAACAGTTTCATCTTCTACATAGCTAAAAACCACATTTTTAAAACTAATATTTCCATTAAAATTTGAAGCTTCAATGGTTCCAGAATTATCAATATGAGATGTTGTATCTAAAATTTTAAAAACTCGTGTTGCTGCTACCATTCCCATTTGCAGCGTATTAAATTTATCTGCTATTTGACGCAATGGCCTAAATAATTTTGGTATTAATAATACAAAAGCAAAAAGTACTCCTGTAGAAGATTCACCTTCTAAAATAATTCGCAATCCACCATACCAAACAACTAAACCTATGGTTATAGAAGATAAGAATTCACCAATTGGAAAGAAAATAGAATTGTACCAAACTGTTTTAATCCAAGCTTTTTTATGACGGTTATTAATTTCTTTAAAGTTTTTGTATTCTGTTTCTTCTCTTGTAAACAATTGAAGAATTTTCATTCCTGTAACGCGTTCTTGTACAAAAGAATTCATATTAGAAACTTCTGTTCTTACTTGCTCAAAAGCTTTCTTCATATACTTCTGAAACACTTTAGTAGCATAAAGTACAATTGGTAAAGTGACAAATACAATTAAGCTTAATTTCCAGTCTTTTAAAACCATAAAAACTGAAACAATTAGCATTACCATAATATCTTTAGATATAGCAAATAAAGATTCTCCAAAAACATCGCCAATACGCTCCATATCTGTAACAGCTCTAGTAACCAAAAGTCCTACAGAAGAATTATCGTAATACTTCATTTTAAAACGAAGCATATGATTGAATAATTTATCGCGAATATCTTTAATTAAATGCTGTCCTAACCATGATGAATAGTATGAAAACACAAACTGTAGAATAGATTCTAAAACAACTAAACTTAACATTAGAGCAATTAACTCAAAAAAGCCATCTTCAACTTTTGGTGTTATTTTTTCATCTATAACTTTTTCCAATAAATAAGGGACAGAAACACTTAAAACACCTGTAATTAAAACTACAAACAGCAATCCAAAAAAGACAAAACGATATGGTTTTGTATAAGCAAACAAACGCTTAAACAAACCAACATCAAACAAATTATCTTTACTGTTATTCATAATTTTTAATAGATTCTGGGTAAACTACTTCTGTTAAATATAATCCATGAGCAGGAACAGAATAACCAGCTTCTGCCCTATTTTTAGAAGCAAGTATTTTAGTCATATCTTCTGGTTGTAATTTCCCTATACCAACATTAATTAATGTCCCAACAATAGCTCTAACCATATTACGCAAAAAACGATCTGCAGTTATAAAAAAATGCAATTCGTTATCTACAATTTTCCATTCAGCAATTCTTAGATCGCAGTTATAAGTAAATACATCTGTATTAGATTTAGAAAAACACTCAAAATCCTTAAAACCAATTAATAATTCTGCTGCTTTATTCATAGCATTAACATCTAATTTAGGCTTAAAATAATAAGCAAAACAAGTATTAAAAGCATCTTTTTTAGGCGAAAGACGATACACATAAGATCTTGAAGTAGCATTAAATCTTGCATGAGACTCGTTACTTACTCTAAAAATAGTATAAACTGCTATATCTTTTGGCAATAATGCATTTAATTTATAAACGGTTTCTTCAACATCAATAAGATTTTTAGTATCAAAATGAGCAAAAATCTGTTTAGAGTGTACGCCAGAATCTGTTCGTCCAGCTCCAACTATAGAGATCTTAATCTTAAAAATAACACTTAATGCTTTTTCTAAAACTTCTTGTACAGAAATTGCATTGGGCTGAATTTGCCAACCATGATAAGCCTTACCGTTATATGAAAGTTCTATAAAATATCGCAAAGATTTATGCTATTTTTGTATTGAAATAACAAAGATAATTAGAAAAAAGGTTATCTAAATCACAATAGTTTCTTAATGCGAAAAATTCTTTTACTTTCAGACACACATAGTTATATAGATGATGCTATTTTGAACCACGTAAAACAAGTTGATGAAGTTTGGCACGCTGGTGATATTGGCGACTTAGAAGTTACCGATGCCATAAAAAAATTAAAACCTTTACGTGCTGTTTATGGAAACATAGATGATCATTTAGCACGTTTGGAATTTTCAGAATTTAATAGATTTACTTGTGAAAGTGTAGATGTGTTGATTACACATATTGGTGGTTATCCACCTAAATACAATAACAGAACTATAGATATTGTCAAAACAGAAAGACCTAGATTATTTATTTGTGGTCATTCTCACATTCTAAAAGTAATGCCAGATAAAGCTTTGAATGTGTTACATATGAATCCTGGAGCAGTTGGAAAACACGGTTTTCATAAAGTAAGAACTATGCTTAAATTTACCATTGATGGCGAAGATATTAAAGACTTACATATTATAGAGTTTGAAAATAGATATTGATTTTGTAATTAATTTAGATTATTAGTTTGACACCTTAGCTGGAAGTGTTTTTTATTTGTTATATCCCGTTGTTGGCAAACGTATTTTTTATTTTCAGATTCAACTTACTTCCGATTTGGTCAATTCCGTTAATTTCTAATTCATTTTTTTTAATTTCCGATTTCAAATAATAATAGTCAAACTGCTTAATAATTTCAATTCCGCAATTTGATAGGTCAATTGAAATCAGTTCACTTTTTAATTCAAACTCCTTTTGTTCTTCATTTGGTAAAATCCGCTGTAAAAAAACCTTATTGTCAAATTCAACTATAAAATCAGAAAAAACTTTTCCTTTTAGAAAAGACAATTCAGGATTACTTTTTAAAGAGTAAATTGGGTCTTCATCAAGCCAATCCATTTCCTTTTTGCTTAAAAACATATTTGAAGGTTCAGACTTTTCAATTTTCAGATTTTCGTTTTCAATCAGAACAGTCCATTTTAAATCTTCAAATTTTTTTACTTTTTCAAACGGCTTAATAAATAAGTAATAAATTCCATTTCCAATCATCCAAATTGGTAGATAGAATATAATAAAAGGAAGAGCAATTATTAAAATAAGTGTCTCAACATACCAAGGATTTTTTCCGATGTTGAGTTTTCCTTTTATTTCTCTAACTTCAATTGAAATTCGTGAGTTCATAATATGTTTGCCAACTCGTTATATAGTAACTTTTACTAACTATATCCTGTAAATAAAACAGGTTATAGTAGGTTTTTAGTTACTGTTATCCCGTAAAGATAATTTAATTATTCAATTAGCCTGTTGTATTAATTATAAACCATAAAAAAAACGCCAAACCTGTCGATTTGGCGTTTTTAACGCACTAATACTACTAAGATGTTAGGTTTAACGTAGTCGGTCTACAGATTTGACAAGATCTTCGTCCTTTTTGATGGCTTTATTGGCTAACACCAAGAAAACGATAGAAACAATAGGAAGAAACATCCCAATACCTTTCTCAGAAACTGTCGTTTCTCCAGATAAATTTAGAGACAGATACACGAAAAATCCTAGTAAAATTAAGTTTAATATTATATTTAAACGTCCCAAAACAAATTGAAACTGTCTATTTTTAAAACTAAATATACTAAACAAAGCTAAAGCAGCACTTAATAAAAAAGCTACAAGAGCTATAGTTTCGTCTTTTGCAAAAACAACAACATCTTCATATGTCCATAAATTAAACATAAATATTAGTCCGCTAGAAACTCCAGCGACTACCAATAAATATAATGTTTGAATACGTTGTAACATAAAAAATGTACTTTGTTAATACGTTCACAAAAATAGAATTTCTTTTTAATAATTACCTTAAAATATAAAAATATTGTTGTATAATTGCAGTAAGAACGTACAATAAGCTAGTTTACACGTTATTAAAATCTTCAGAAGTATCTTTTTTGATTTTCTTCAAAACAACTCAACTAAACAATTTCACAAAGTTAATTCAACATAAATGTTTGAAATCTCACAATTAAAAGAAATGAAACTTCCTGAATTACAGGAAATTGCAAAAAAATTAAGTGTTCCAAAATATAGAACACAAAAAAAACTAGATTTAGTTTATAAAATTTTAGATTATCAGGCGACTAACCCAAAAGCTATTTTAGACGTTAAGGAAAGTGCTCCTAAAAAAGTTTCTGAAGATAAAGAAAGTCAAAAAACTGTAGTTAAAAAAGATATTACAAAACCAAAACGTGCAAGAGTACAAAAAACAACAACTACAAAAACCGAAGAAAAACCTTTAAAAACAGAACACAAACCTAATCCAAGACCTGTTCAAAAAAAGTCTACTCCTCAAAAGCAAACTGAAAAGCCAGTTTCTAAACAAGAACAGACTAAAAACAATGACACAAAGGAACAACCAATAAAAAAAGAACAGCACAAACCTAATCCTAGACCTAAAAAAGAACCTGTACATAAAAATAATAACCGTAATAACGGAAATCAAAACACAAACAACGGTAATAAAGACAATAGGAATCGTTATCGTGAACCTAATTTTGAATTTGATGCTATCATTGAAAGTGAAGGTGTTTTAGATATTATGCAAGATGGTTATGGTTTTTTAAGAAGTTCGGACTATAATTACCTTTCATCTCCAGACGATATATATGTATCTCAATCTCAAATTAGGTTATTTGGATTAAAAGTTGGAGATACTGTGTTTGGAAACGTAAGACCACCAAAAGAAGGTGAAAAATACTTCCCTTTAATTAAGGTTAGTAAAATTAATGGTCAAAACCCTAATGTAGTTAGAGATCGTGTTGCTTTTGAGCATTTAACACCTCTTTTCCCTCAAGAAAAATTTAATATTGCTGAAAAACAAGCTACTATTTCTACTAGAATTATGGACTTGTTTGCTCCTATTGGTAAAGGACAACGTGGTATGATAGTATCACAACCAAAAACAGGAAAAACAATGCTACTAAAAGATGTAGCTAATGCTATTGCAGCTAATCATCCAGAGGTTTATCAAATGATTTTATTAATTGATGAACGTCCTGAAGAAGTTACAGATATGCAACGTAATGTTCGTGGAGAAGTGATTGCTTCTACTTTTGACAAAGAAGCTCATGAGCACGTAAAAATTGCAAATATTGTTTTAGAAAAAGCAAAACGATTGGTAGAATGTGGTCATGATGTTGTTATTCTTTTAGATTCAATTACTCGTTTAGCAAGAGCTTACAATTCTGTACAACCTGCATCTGGAAAAATACTTTCTGGTGGTGTTGATGCTAATGCATTACATAAGCCAAAACGTTTCTTTGGTGCTGCACGTAATATTGAAAATGGTGGATCTTTAACAATTATTGCTACTGCATTAACTGAAACTGGCTCTAAAATGGACGAAGTTATCTTTGAAGAATTTAAAGGAACTGGTAACATGGAATTACAATTAGATCGTAAAATTTCTAATCGTAGAATTTTCCCTGCAATAGATCTAACGTCTTCTAGTACAAGACGTGACGATATTTTATTAGACCCAAAAACTATTCAAAGAATGTGGGTAATGCGTAAATATTTAGCAGATATGAACCCTGTAGAAGCTATGGAGTTTATTAACGAAAGATTTAAAGGCACTCGCAATAACGAAGAATTTTTAATTTCTATGAACGGTTAACTTACCAAAAACGTATATAATTTACAAAACACCTTAAACGTTAACGTTTAAGGTGTTTTTTAGTTAATAATATTTTAACTATCAAAAGGTTATTTTTAATATAAAAACATTATTTAAATTCTAATCTATTTAATAATATCAAAACTAAACGGATAACTTGTATCTTGGTTATTACTTACTTTTATTGCATTTAATATTGGTAAAATAATTGCACCTACAGCTAAAAGAATAAATCCTAATAATCCTAAACCAAAAAGTAAAATTAACGGAACACATATTACAGTATAAATTAATAAACTAATTTGAAAGTTTAATATTTGCTTTCCATGTTGGTCTAACTCGTATACTTTATCTTTTTGTGTTAACCAAATTACTAGTGGTAATAATAAACTACCAAATCCAGTAATTAGAACAATTAACTGACTTAAGTGTGTTAGAACTAATAATTGTTTATTTTCTTTTAACATAGCATTTGTGTTTTAGTTACACATATAGGACGCTAAGTCTTTTAAAATGTTACAGTTGAATCAGAATAATAGTTTTAAAAAGGTAATTTATGTTTTATCAATCCAAAAGTAAATGCACCTAAAACTGCACCACATAACAAAACTATTATACTAATAAAACCAGAACCTAAAAGTGCATACATTGGTCCAGGACAAGCACCACCTAAAGCCCAGCCTAAACCAAAAATTATTCCGCCAAACAAATAGTTTTTAAAACCTTTTGCTTTAGATTTAATAGTTACAGCTTCTCCAGAAAATGTGTTTTGTTTTTTTAATATAAAAGTGGCTATTGCTCCTAATACAACTGCAGAACCAATAACGCCATACATGTGAAAGTTTTTAAACTGAAACATTTCAAAAATTCTAAACCAAGATGCTACTTCGGATTTTATAAGTGTAATTCCAAAAAGAATTCCTAAAGCTAAATATGATAGATATTTCATAATATTAAAAAATTAAAGGCATTAAAAAATGAACCATTAGTAATCCGCCAATAAAAAAACCAATAACTGCTATTAAAGATGGTAATTGTAAATTACTTAATCCTGAAATAGCGTGACCAGAAGTACATCCACCAGCATAACGTGCGCCAAAACCAACTAAGAAACCTGCTAATAATACAATAGCAAAGCCCTTAATAGTTAACAATGCGTCTAAACTGTATAATTTTTGAGGTAAGAAATCTTGGTTTACGCTATTAAATCCCATAGCTTTTAAACTATCTACACTATCTGGATGTAATTGTGGTGCTTCAACATGTAAAAAATTAAAAGCAATTAAGCCGCCTAGAAAGACACCTAAAATTAAGACTAAGCTCCACGTATTTATTTTCCAATCTGTTTTAAAGGTGTCAGAAAATTTACCTGCACCTGCTATAGTACACATAGTATTTAAATTAGAAGACATTCCAAAACTCTTCCCTAATTTAACCAACATAAATAGTACAAAAACTATTATAGGACCAGCAACATACCAAGCCCAAGGTTTATATATTAATTCCATTTTATTGATGTGTTTTTATAAGTTGAATTAAATCGTTTTTTTGTATTAAACCTGATTGCCTCCATACTTGCTTTCCGTTTTTATAAAGCATAAAAGTAGGCACGCCTCTAACTTGAAAACGTGTTGCAATACTTTGATTTTTATCAATATTTATTTTTAAAATAGAAACTGCTTCTCCTAAAGTATCTTTAACTTCTTTTAGAATTGGCATCATAGTTTGGCAAGGTCCACACCAATCGGCATAAAAATCTACCAAAACAGGTTGCTCTTTATTTATTATATCGTTAAAACTTGCCATAACTTATTTTAAAGTTGAAGGGCAAGCATTTTCTACCAAAGCAATGTTTGTTTTTCTAATAGCAGCCATTCCTCCTGCAACATCTATTAAGTTGTGGATCCCACGACTTTTTAAAATAGAGGCTGCAATTACAGATCTATATCCACCAGCACAGTGCACATAAAAATCGCCATTTTTAGGGAATTCTGCTAAATGATTATTTAAATTATCTAAAGAAGTAAAGCTAGCTTTATCGATATGAGCTGATAAGAACTCGCCTTCTCTTCTAACATCAAATACAGAAATATCAGATGTTTTTAGTCGGTTAGAAAATTCGTCTGCAGTAATAGATTCTATACTATCCACTTCTCTTCCACTTGTTTTCCAAGCATCTATTCCACCTTTTAAAAACCCTAAAACATTATCGAAACCAACACGAGACAAACGTGTAATTGCTTCTTCTTCCATACCTTTATCAACTACCAAAAGTAGCGGTTGTTTTACATCGGCAATTAAAGCACCAACCCAAGGTGCAAATCCACCTTTTAATCCTATAAAAATAGAACGCGGAATAAAGCCTTGAATAAATTCTGATTGATGACGTACATCTAAAACTAAAGCTTCACTTGTTTCTGCTAAAGCTTCAAAAGCGTCTGGATTTAATGGTTTATTAGAGTTCTCTATAACAACATCTAAATCCTCGTAACCTTCTTTATTCATTTTAACATTTAAAGGGAAATATTTTGGTGGTGGCGCTAAACCATCTGTCACTTCTTTTATAAATTCATTGCGTGTCATATCTGCACGTAAAGCATAATTCATTTGTTTTTGATTCCCTAGAGTATCAACAGTTTCCTTCATCATATTTTTACCACATGCAGAACCTGCGCCGTGACCTGGATAAACTATAATATTATCTGCTAAAGGCATAATTTTATTTCGTAAACTATCAAAAGACAATCCTGCTAAATCTTCCATAGTCATATCTGCAGCTTTCTGAGCCAAATCTGGTCTTCCAACATCACCTAGAAACAAAGTGTCTCCGCTAAAAATAGCGTGATTATTTCCGTTTTCATCTTTTAGTAAATACGTTGTACTTTCCATTGTATGTCCTGGCGTATGCAATGCGACAATAGTTATTTTTCCAATTTTAAATTCTTGATTATCTGCTGCTATAACAGCATCAAATTTAGGGTTAGCTGTTGGACCATAAACGATTTTAGCGCCAGTTTTTTCTGCTAACGTTACGTGACCACTTACAAAATCCGCATGAAAATGCGTTTCAAAAATATAAGTGATTTTTGAATTATTAGCTTCTGCTTTTTTAATATAAGTGTCTACTTCACGAAGTGGATCTATAATAGCAACTTCTCCGTTACTTTCAATATAATATGCGCCTTGCGCTAAACAACCGGTATAAATTTGTTCTATTTTCATACGTTTAATTTTCGATTCAAAATTATAATTTCTTATTGTGATATTTCTTTAAATATGATGTAAAATGCCATAATTAGTACAAACCAACCAAAGCTTTTCTTTAATTTTTTTCCATTTACAAAATTAGACAAGTATATTCCAATAAATATACCCACAATAGCACATAATGTAAAACTAATTAGAAAAACCCAATCCATTTCTAAGTTTTGCACATCGCCTAAAAAACCTATTAAAGATTTTACAGCAATGATTAACAATGATGTTGCTACCGCTTTTTTCATTGGTAATTTTGCCAATAAAACTAATGCTGGAATAATTAAAAATCCGCCTCCAGCACCAACAACTCCTGTTAATAGACCAACTACTAAACCTTCAATAATAATTAAAGGATAATTATAAGAGGTTTCTGTGGTCGACTCACAATCGTGTTTTTTTCTTTTAATCATTGCAAACGCAGCAACCAACATAATTAGCGCAAAAAACAGCATGATTCCTATGTTCTTTGTCACTAAGAAATTGGCAACAGTAAATAATTCTTCTGGAATGTTAGGAACAATAAATTTCCTAGTTAAATAGACTGATATAAATGCAGGTATAGAGAAAACTATTGCAGTTCTAAAATCCACTAATCCTTTTTGAATATTTTTAATAGCGCCTACCAAAGCCGTAGTTCCAACTACAAACAAAGAATAAGCTGTTGCTAAAACAGGATTTATTGCTAAAATATAAACTAAAACAGGAACTGTTAAAATAGATCCGCCGCCACCAATTAAGCCTAAGACTACACCAATAACAACAGCAGCTATATAACCTAAAACATCCATAAACAATCTAATATATATTAGGGCAAATTTACCTCTATAAAATCAAACTTTAAGCAACATTTGTTACATAACTAAAAATCTAATAGTTTAATCTGATTTCGTTGCAATTTAATTTTACCTTCTATTTCTAAAACTTTTAATAACCGAGACACTACTACTCTTGACGTATGCAAATCTTGAGCAATATCTTGATGTGTTACAAAAATAACATTGTTATGATTTACCATTGCTTTATCTTTTAAATATTTAAATAAACGTTGATCCATTTTTAAAAATGCAATAGTATCTATTGCTTCTAATAACTCATTCATACGCTCGTTATAACTCTGAATAATAAAGCGCTGCCAACTTTTATATTTGCTTAACCATAATTCCATATAATTTACTGGAATTAAAACTAGTGTAGTATCTGTTTCTGTTATAGCTTTAATTTCACTTTTAGAATTACCTATACAACATGATAAAGTCATAGCACATGTGTCTCCTTGCTCTATAAAATAAAGCACTAACTCATCGCCTTTTTTATCTTCTCTAGATATTTTTAAAGCGCCTTCTAAAACTAAAGGCATATAACTTATAGTTTGTCCAAAATCCATTAAAACCTCACCTTCTGGAATTGTTTTATACTGTGAAACATAACTAATTTCCTTAAGTAAATCAGTTTCAAATAAATAACTGTAATGGCTTACTAACTGTTCTAACATATCCTAACTCTATTTTATTTTTGGTTGCTGAAAGGTTCTTTCTAGAATCTCAAATAACTCAGGATGATTTTCCTTAAACAAAGCTGGTCGTTCAAAAAAATATTCTGATGTTACTGCCAAAAACTCAGCCTGATTAGTGGTTGCATAAGGTCTAATGTCTGATTCACCATTATAAATAGCATCTATTTCTTTATACATTAATTCTAACCAAGGTTCTATATATTCTTTTGGCATAATAACCTCTGGGATACCATCTATATGATGATCTTCTTTATCTATTAAATGAATAAATTCATGTATTGGCGTATTAAATTTATCTGTTTCATTACTAAATGCTTTCCTTAATGCTTTTCTAGATAAAAGCATTTGGTTTTCAAACTGACCAGATCCAACCATACCAAGAATTTGTCTGTTTTCTGATGTTTTAGCAAATTCTAAATTATGATTAAATGTGTCTGGATACAAAATAATTCCGCTTAATCTATTGTAATGCCATTCTTTAAATCCAAACACAGGAATTACTGCGCTAGATGCAATTAGTATTTTATCTAAATCTTGAAGCGTCGTTTTTACAGCATCAATGTGAACTTCTACTAAAAAAAGCATCATTCTATGTCTAAAAATCGATTTGCTTTCTTCTGAAAGTCTTCTGTAAAACAGCACCTCTTCTTCTAAGATTGATAACCAATGATTAGGAAACGATGCTGCTTTTTTTGATTTCAATTTAGAAAATCCTAAAACAGCAACAACCAACAATCCAATAAATATGATGATATAGAGCATTAAAAAAGAGATAAATAGTAAGCAACTAAATTAAGATATTATATTTGCAAAAAAACAAAAACTATGCTAAAAGCTATTTTATTTGATATGGATGGTGTTATTGTAGATACAGAGCCATTACATCACAAAGCTTACTATAAAATGTTTAACGATTACAAAATGCCTGTAACGTCAGAATTTTACGAAGGCTTAACTGGTAAATCTACTAAAAACGTCTGTAATATTCTGATTGAAAATTTTAATCCCAAAGCAACCGCTTTAGAATTAGAATTATGTAAACGTAGCCATTTTAATAATTTATTTGATTTTGATGAAAGTTTAAAGTTACTTCCTGGCGTTTTAGAATTAATTCAAGATTATCACAAAAATGGATTAACTCTAGTTTTAGCATCTTCTGCTTCTATGGGAACTATAGAAAAAGTATTTAATCGTTTTAATCTAGATCAATATTTTGTAGCTAAATTAAGTGGTGCAGATTTAAAAGCCTCTAAACCACATCCTGAAATTTTTGAAAAAGCAGCAAAAGCAGCAAATCAAAACCCTGAAAATTGTATTGTAATAGAAGATTCTACTAATGGAATTAAAGCTGCAAAAAGCGCTAACATATATTGCATTGGTTACAACAGCCTAAATTCTAAAAATCAAGATTATACAAAAGCAGATTTAGTTGTTACTAATTTTAGTGATATTCACTATGCTAAAATCGTTCATATTTTAGATTAATTTTAGTACAAAATCGGTATAATTTTCGTAAATTAGTATTAGAAATTATTACTAACAAAAACACTTTAAACACCATGAAAACAATCATTGTACCTGTAGATTTTTCTGAACATTCAATATTTGCTTTAAAAGCTGCTGCGCAATTGGCAAAAAAACATAATGCAGAGATTTTAGCATTACATATGTTAGAGCTTTCTGATACATTTTTAACTCGTGGCGAAGCTACACATACTAATGAAACTATTTTTTATTTTAAATTAGCAAAACAAAAATTTGAAGAATTCTTAGAACAAGACTATTTAAAAGATGTTTCTGTTACGCCTTTAGTAAAGCATTACAAGGTTTTTAGTGAGGTTAACGATGTTGCTAAAGAAAACGAAGCAGACTTAATAATTATGGGGTCTCATGGCTCTAATGGATTTAGCGAGTTATTTGTTGGATCTAACACAGAAAAGGTTGTTAGACATTCTGATATCCCTGTTTTAGTAGTAAAAGAAGAAACTAATGCTTTACAATTTAAAAATATAGTTTTTGCTTCCGATTTTACAGATGAAGTGGTTACGCCTTTTATTAAAGCAAATACTTTATTTAAAAAATTAGGAGCTAAATTAAACTTAGTTTATGTAAATACTCCTGGAGATTATTTCTTAACATCTTCTGAAATGCGTAAAAAAGTAGATGCCTTTTTAGAAAAAACAGAATGTAAAAACGATATAAATAACATTTCCTTTGTGTCTGATTTCACTGTTGAAAAAGGCGTTTTAAATTATGCTAATGAAGCTAATATGGATGCTATTTCTGTTGCTACTCATGGAAGAACTGGTATTTCACATTTTTTCTCAGGAAGTATTTCTGAAGATATTGCTAATCATGCAACAAAACCTGTTATTACTTTTAAAATATAAGTAGTAAATACAATCTTAAAAATAAAAAAATGAGCTTCAGGATTGAAGCTCATTTTTTTGTTCTATTTTAAAATACTATTTATTTAATAGAAGTAATTAAATCATCTATATTTAAAAGATCTTGAGAACCTTCTATCATATTTTTTAAAGTAAATTTATTAGCTTCCATTTCATTATCACCAACCAAAACTACAAATGGAATATTACGCTTATTAGCATAATTCATTTGTTTTTTCATTTTAGAGCTATCTGGATATAATTCTGCATTTATATCTTTCTCTCTTAAAGTCTTAATAGCTTCTAAAGAAAATAAAGCTTCTTTATTCCCAAAATTAATAAATAAAACTTGAGTACTATCTGCTACAGTCTCAGGGAATAAATTTAATTCTTCTAAAACCAAATAAATACGATCTAAACCAAAGCTAATACCAACACCACTTACGTTTTTAAGACCAAAAACCCCAGTTAAATCATCGTATCGTCCGCCGCCGCCAATAGACCCCATTTTTACATCTTCTGGAGCTGAAACTTCAAAAATTGCACCTGTATAATAGTTTAATCCACGTGCTAAAGTAACATCCAACTGTAATTTAGCTGTTTTAAGTCCTAGAGTTGAAATAGCTTGATTAATAAATTCTAATTCTTCAATTCCTTTTAAACCTTCAATAGAAGTACTTAAAATAGATTTTAGGCTTTCAATTTGATTCCCAAAATCACCAGATAATATAAATAAAGGTTGAAGCTTATTTATTCCTTCTTCAGAAACACCTTTAGATAACATTTCCTCTTTTACTTTCTCCTCGCCTATTTTGTCTAACTTATCTAATGCAACTGTAAAATCTATTAGTTTATCGCTTGCACCAATAACTTCAGCAATACCAGATAATATCTTACGATTATTAATTTTAATAGTTACACCTTCAAGTTTTAAAGCAGAAAATACGTTGTCATACAACTGTACAAACTCCACTTCTTGCCATAAAGAATTACTTCCTACTACATCTGCATCGCATTGATAAAACTCTCTAAAACGACCTTTTTGTGGCCTATCTGCTCTCCAAACTGGTTGCATTTGAAAACGCTTAAATGGAAATTCTATTTCGTTTTGGTGTTGAACAACATAACGTGCAAAAGGCACAGTTAAATCGTAACGAAGTGCTTTCTCTGTTAAATATGTATCCTTCACATATTTTTGGATTGATTTTTTCAGTTCCTCTACACCTTTCAATCCTTCAAACTTGTATGTGTATAATTCTTTATTCTTTTCGCTTAATCCATCAATATTTTCCAACAACTCCTCTTTTATATCTTCAAAAGGAACATTCTTTAAAAAATCTCCAGAATTAAGAATTTTAAAAATTAAACGATCACCTTCTTCACCATATTTACCCATTAAAGTAGATGAATTTTCAAAACTTGGTGTTTCTATAGGCTGGAACCCAAAAGTTTTAAATTGAGCTTTAATAGTATCCATTATAAAATGGCGTTTTGCCACTTCTTCTGGGTTAAAATCTCTTGTTCCTTTTGGTATACTTGGTTTTTGTGCCATTCCGTTTATTTTTTGTAAAAATACTTAATTAATAAGTTTAGCAAAATAATTATATAAATCTCCTTTGGTAATTATTGCACCTTGTTGTATAAGTGTAAACTTATCTAAGTTCTTATTATCTGTATATGTTTTAGAAGCTGTAACAAACTCAACGTTTTCATCTAATAAATTATCTCTTAACCACGCAAAACCTTCTTTTGTAGTGAGATCCATTTTATTTTTAAGTTTTACACCTATTAAATGCATACTATCTTCATTTAAAGCAAATAAATGCATGCTTTGTGGAGATATATGTTCTAAATAGCTTGCTTTTGTTAAAACACCTTCCCAAACTAAGTCGCTAAAAACATCTAATTCTTGCTCTGCAACGTCTGGTTTATTAGCTTTAATACTTTTCCATTCTGTAGCATCTATAGATTGTGTTGCTAAGAAATTAATAAATTCTTGATGTAACTCTTCAAATTGTTCTTTTGTTAATCTGGCGTAAGTCATAAATATAAATTTTAACTAAAAAAAACCGTTTAAAGCAAGCTCTAAACGGTTAATATATGTTATAAATTTAAAAAAGAAATTATTTAGCTTGTGCTACAACTTCAAATTCTAAATCTACAGTTACTTCTCTGTGTAAACGAATAACAGCTTTGTATTTACCAGTACGTTTAACTGTACCACCAATAACTGTTACGAATTTTTTCTCGATGCTTTGACCTTCTTTTGCCATTGCTTCAACAACATCAGCATTATTTACAGAACCAAATAATTTACTACCAACACCAGTCTTAGCTGATATTTTAATATCTAATTCTTTTAATGCAGCTGCTACTTCATTAGCTTCACCAACAACTTTTGCTTCTTTATAAGCACGTTGTTTTAAGTTTTCTGCTAATACCTTTTTAGCAGAAGAAGTAGCTAAAATAGCGTGTCCTGTTGGGATTAAAAAGTTTCTACCATAACCGTTCTTAACTGTTACAACATCGTCTTTAAATCCTAAATTTTCAACGTCTTGTTTTAATATAAGTTCCATAGTTATAGTTTATTATTTTAATAAATCTGTTACATAAGGTAATAAAGCTAAATGACGAGCTCTTTTAACTGCTACAGACACTTTTCTTTGATACTTTAATGAAGTTCCAGTTAAACGACGAGGTAAAATTTTACCTTGTTCGTTAATAAAGCCTAATAACCAATCTGCATCCTTATAGTCTACATATTTAATACCTGACTTTTTAAAACGACAGTATTTTTTTTGCTTATTAGTATCTATGTTTAATGGTGTAAGATATCTAATATCACCATCTTTTTTACCTTTAGCTTGTTGTTCTATAGTTGCCATAATTACGCTTTTAGTTTAAGTTTAGCTCTTCTTCTTTCAGCCCAAGAAACAGCATGCTTATCTAAAGATACTGTTAAATAACGCATAAAACGCTCATCACGTCTAAAGTCTAATTCTAAGTTTTCGATAACTTCACCATCTACTTGGTATTCAAATAAGTGATAAAATCCACTCTTTTTGTTTTGGATCGGGTAAGCTAATTTTTTTAGTCCCCAATCTTCTTTTGCTACCATCTTTGCGCCTTTAGAAACAAGAAAATCTTCGTATTTCTTCACTGTCTCCTTTATCTGAGTTTCAGATAAAACGGGATTTAAGATGAAAACAGTTTCATAATGATTCATATAAAATCTATTTAATTTGTTAAAAATGACTGCAAAAATACAAACTTTTATCTCTTAACACAAACTTTAACTCCTAAATTTTATAATGCTTTTTTAATTTAATTAGACAAAAGTATTGGATTAAACAATGTATTTTTGTAAACTTGTAGGTAACCCACAAATTAAAAATTAAAAAATGGTATTAAATTGCATTGTTGTTGATGATTCGGCTATCCAAAGACTTTCTTTGGTTAAATTAATTGAAAGTAATAACAATTTAAATTTAGTTGCAGAATATAAAAATGCACTAGAAGCTAAAAATGGAATAGCTAATAAAAAAATAGATCTTATTTTTTTAGATATTGAAATGCCAGTACTTAATGGTTTTGAGCTTTTAGATGCTTTAAGCAACAAGCCTCAAATTATATTTGTTACCGGAAAGTCTGAATATGCACTTAAGGCTTTTGAATATGATGCTACAGATTATTTAAAGAAACCTATAGAAAAAGACAGATTTAATCAATCTGTTGATAAAGCAATGTCTAATTCGAAAGGTCTTTCGGAAGACAAAACTAATGAAAGCGAACATATTTTTGTTAAAAGCAATCTAAAAAAGCGTAAAGTTTATTTAGATGAAATTAAATGGATTGAAGCACTTGGAGATTATGTGAAAGTTGTTACAAAAGATGCTAGTTTAGTTGTTTTATCCACAATGAAAGCTTTTGAAAAAGAACTACCAGAAGATCATTTTTTAAGAATACACAAATCTTATATTGTTAATTTGAAAAAAATTGAACGCTTTGATAGTAAACATGTAGAAATTGGGCAAGAGCTTATCCCTTTAAGTAGAAACAAAAAATCTAGCTTAGCAGAAGCTTTAAATAATCACTAATAATTATCTACATTAATAATTAATCTAACCGATTTAAATTCGCCAATAGCTTCAAAACTACTTTTAATTTTATAGATAGCTTCTTTTGTTTTAGCCAGGCTTTGATTTTGTGGAATCTTAACTAAGACATTTTTTAAATACATATTTCTAACTCTTGAAACTGCTGGGAATTCTGGCCCAAGTATATATTGTTTAAATGTTTGTCTTAATGCTTTTGCAAACCAGTCGCTTGCAACTTCTACTTTATTATAATCTCTATGTTTAAAAGTTATTTTTAATAATTTAAAAAACGGTGGATATTTAAAATCGTAGCGCTCTTGTAGTTGCTCATTAAACATTTTAGAGTAACTATTTTCTGATACTTGTTGTAATATTTTATGATATGGATTAAAGGTTTGAATTAAAACTTTACCTCTAACACCTGTTCTTCCTGCTCTACCTGAAACTTGCTGGATCAATTGAAAACTACGCTCGTGAGCTCTAAAATCAGGAAAATTAAGCATATTATCAGCATTCATAATACCAACCAATTTTACATTTCTAAAATCTAGACCTTTAGTTAACATTTGCGTACCTACTAATATTTGAACTTCTTGTTGCTCAAAAGCCGTTATAATTTTTTCGTAACCATATTTACCTCGCGTAGTATCTAAATCCATACGCGCAACTTTATAGTTTGGAAACAGCAACTTCACTTCTTCTTCTATTTGTTCTGTTCCAAACCCTTTAGAATCTAAAGAAGAGCTTTTGCAAGCCATACATTTTTCTAGCATTGCCATTGTATAACTACAATAGTGACAACGTAATTGTTTACGATATTGATGATAAGTTAGACTAACATCGCAATTTGGACATTGTGGCGCTTCTCCACATGTAGTACATTCTATTATAGGCGCAAAACCTCTACGGTTTTGAAATAAAATAATCTGTAAGTCCTGCTCTAAAGTCTCTTGCATTTCTAGAATTAACCTATCGCTAAAATGGCCTTTCATAAGCTTACGCTTATGTTTATCCTTAACATCTATTAATTCTATTTCTGGCATTAAGACGTTATTGTAACGTTTTTTTAATGTTACTAATCCGTACTTATTTTGCTTTGCATTATTATAACTTTCTAAACTTGGAGTAGCACTTCCTAAAAGTATTTTAGCACTAAATTGATGCGCTAAAACAACAGCTGAATCTCTTGCGTGATACCTTGGAGCTGGATCAAATTGTTTATAGGATTGTTCATGTTCTTCATCTACTATAATTAGACCTAACTTATTGAATGGTAAAAAAACACTAGATCTAGCGCCTAAAATAACTTGAGCGCTTTCAGAGTTATGTAAAACGTTATTATAAACCTCAACACGTTCGTTTAAGGTATATTTTGAATGAAATACTGCAAGTTTATCACCAAAATATTTTTTTAACCTGTTTACTAATTGTGTTGTTAATGCTATTTCTGGTAATAAATACAAAACTTGCTCTCCTTTCTGCAAAGCCTCTTCTATAAGTTTTACATAAACTTCCGTTTTTCCTGAAGATGTAACACCATAAAATAATACAACACTTTTAGTTTTAAATTCTGATTCTATTTGAGTTAATGCAGTTGTTTGATCTTCACTTAAAATCTTTAACTCTTCTGTCTCGTTAGAATAATTAATTCTATCCGTTTGAATAAAGTATTCTTCTAAAATAGATTTATCTATTAATGTTTTTATGATTGAACTACTTGCTTGACTTTCTGCAACTAATGCTTCTACCTTAATAGGTTCTTTAGATTTAGACTGCATCATAAACAAAGTCATTACCACTTGCTTTTGCTTTGGTGCACGACTAAGCTCTTCTAAAGTAAGTTGTAATTGATTTTCTTTTAAATGATTTGAATGGAGTTTTATATATCTAACCAATTTTGGCTTATATTTTTCGTAAATCTCCTCATCTAACTTAATCACTTCTTTTTCTACCAGTTTTTTAATTACCGGAAGTACATTTTTTTTATTTAAAATAGAGGATAATTCATGTATCTTTAAAGTAGATTGATGCTGAAGTGCTTCGAGAACCAAATATTCATCATCTGTAAAATTTGAAGCACTTAAAAGACTACCATGATTTTTAGTTATAAATGTTTCACTTTCTAACATAAATGCACTAGGCAAAGCTGCACGCATAACATCTCCTAAGGTACACATATAATAACTTGAAATCCAAGCCCAAAATTTTAATTGTTGTTCTAAAACTATTGGCGACTCATCTAAGATTTGATGAATTTCTTTAGCTTCATAAACTAAAGGTTTTGTAGTATGAATATTAACAACAATTGCTGTGTAAATTTTAGTTTTACCAAACGGCACAGCAACACGCATTCCTACTTTTAAAAAGTTAGATTCTGCTTCAGTAATACTATATGTAAATAGTTTTTCTAAAGGAATTGGTAAAATAACGTCTATATAATAAAGCACTTATTGTATTTTAAAATTAAGAACCCTAAACGCGTTCCCAATATTGTGTAGAGTACAAAAACGATAAATAACCTCTAACTTCTAATGTATTATCATTTTCTAAGGTAATTCTACATTTAAATTTTTCGCCGTGTTCTGGGTCAAAAATGGTCCCATTACGATAGTACTCACCATCTTTCTCCATCTCTTTTATTAAAACTAACCCTAAAATAGGCTGATCTTTTTCAGAACCTTCACATTTTACACAAAGCGCTTCTTTATCTTCTTCAACTAAAATCTCAATAATCTTACCGTAAATCTTATCCTTTTCTTGATAAATTTCAACAATACATTTCTCTGTACCATTTTTATCTATGGTTTTCCATTTACCAAGAATACTTTGACTATTGGCAAACTGACTAATTAGAAACAAACATATTATTAATGTTACTCTCATTATTCTTTACGGTTTTTAATGAAACTTATAGACATATTTAATTCAAATCCTAAAATTAAAATATTTGCATTAAGCCATAAGTAAACTAATAAAATTAACAAAGCACCAATAGAACCGTAAAGTTCGTTGTATTTAGAGAAATTCTCGATATAAACACCAAAAAGGAAAGACGTTAACATTGTTAAAACTGTAGTTAGCAAAGCTCCTACAGAAAAAAATTTAGTTATTTTACCTTCTTTTGTTCCAAAATAATATAGTGTAGATGTTGCTAAATAAACCATTAACACAAAAAAACCATAAGTTGCAGCTGTTACCCAAAAATTTGATTGTCGTTTATGTAAATAACCATAAGTTTCTAAATTTTCTATTACATATATATTAAAATAACCTAAAAAGGCTACAGTTAGTATTAATAAAAACGCAAGAATAATTGCTACACCAAGTGCATATAGATACTGACGAATAAAATTACGTTTAAGTTGCTCATGATACGATTTTTCAAATCCTGCAAAAACAGCATTTACACCATTTGTCATTAAAAAAATAGACACCACAAAAACAGAAGAAATTAAACCTACGCTTCCATTATTATCTTCAAGATTTTTAAAAATTGCCTCATCAAAAAAATCGGATGTAGTTGGTGGCAAAAACGATTCTAGAAACACCAAAAAATCTTCTCTAAATCCATTTATAGGAATATATGGAATAACAACTATTATAAATAATAAAAAAGGAAACAATGCCATAAAAAAACTATAAGCAATTGCACTTGCTCTAGCAGTAACTGCACCTTTAGCTATTCCTGTTATATATAAAACAAGTAAATCGTATAAAGATAAACCCTCTATGTTTTTTGGTTTTATAGCAGACAAACCTCTCACTATTAAATTTACTAGTGGTATTTTTAAAAGAAAGATTTTTAAATCAAAACTCATTTATTTAATTAACTGCTTTTAAACTTAAGTCCAAATTATATACAGAATGTGTTAATGCTCCAGAAGAAATATAATCTACACCACAAAGTGCATAATCTCTAATAGTTTTTTCGTTAATTCCACCAGAACTTTCTGTAAGACATTTATCTCCAATTAATTTTACTGCAGTTTTTGTGTCTTCGTAATTAAAATTATCTATTAATATTCTATAAACGCCATCGGTTTTTAAAATTTCTTTGATTTCATTTAAATCTCTAGCTTCTACTATAATTTTTAAATCACGGTTAGTAGCTTTTAAATACGCTTTTGTTTTTTCTATTGCTTGTGTAATTCCTCCTGCAAAATCTATATGATTATCTTTTAGCATAATCATATCATACAAAGCAAATCTGTGATTTTCTCCACCACCAATTTTTACAGCCCATTTTTCTAGAGCTCTAATTCCTGGTGTGGTTTTACGTGTATCTAAAATTTTTGTTCCTGTTCCTTTTAACAAATCAACAAAAAATGCTGTTTTAGTAGCAATAGCACTCATACGTTGCATAGCGTTTAATACCAATCTTTCAGCTTTTAATATAGATTGAGAACTTCCTGAAACATAAAAAGCAATATCCCCATATTTCACAGTATCTCCATCGTTAATTAAAGTTTCTACTTCTAAATTAGCATCTACATACTGAAAAACTTCTTTAGCAAATTCTATACCTGCAATTGTACCTTCGTCTTTAACTAATAATTTAGCTTTTCCTGATACAGATTCTGGAATACAAGATAATGAGCTATGATCTCCATCTCCTACATCTTCTCTAATGGCATTTGCTATTATTAATTCTAATTCTGTATTAAATTGTTCTTTAGAAATCATTGGTAAAAATTGTTTCAGCTAAGTTAAGGATTGCATTTAAAAATATGGAATAATTAATTTTCAAATTTTAAAAAGTTTTACATTTGTAACTTATGACCATAAAACTACTTACTATAGGGAAAACAGATAATTCACATCTGGAAACCTTGATGAACGATTATCAAAGTCGATTAAATCATTATATAAAATTTCAGTTAGAAGTTATTCCTGATTTAAAAAAAGCAAAACATCTAAGCGAAGACCAACAAAAACAAAAAGAAGGCGAACTTATTTTAAACAAATTAAAACCAACTGATGCTTTAGTTCTATTAGATGAAAACGGTAAACAGTTTGATTCTGTAGGATTTTCTAAATATCTACAAAAACATATGAATTCTGGTATTAAACAATTGGTTTTAGTTATTGGTGGACCATATGGTTTTTCTAAAGATGTTTACCAAAAAGCACAAGGAAAAATAAGTCTATCTAAAATGACGTTTTCTCATCAAATGGTGCGTTTATTTGTAATAGAACAATTGTATAGAGGATTTACAATTTTAAAGAATGAACCTTATCATCATAGATAGATTTAATTAATAGTAATAGATATTATATGAAACTCGTATTCGCTACAAATAATCAAAATAAAATAAACGAAATTCAAGGTTTAATTCCAGATTCTATAACTGTTTTAAGTTTAGAAGATATTGGCTGTTTAGAAGATATTCCAGAAACACAATCTACCATAAAAGGAAATGCTTCACAAAAAGCAACTTACGTTAAAGACAACTACGGTTACAACTGTTTTGCAGATGATACTGGTTTAGAGGTTGAAAGCTTAAATAACGAACCTGGTGTTTTTAGCGCACGATATGCTGGCGAGAAAAGAGATGCGAACGATAATATGAAGCTGCTTCTTAAAAACCTAGAAAATCAATCAAATAGAAACGCACAGTTTAAAACTGTAATAGCTTTACAAATAGAAGATAAATCGAATACTTTTGAAGGTATTTGCAAAGGTGAAATAACAACAAAAAAACAAGGCAAAAAAGGATTTGGTTATGATCCCATTTTTAAACCAAACAACTACAACAAAACTTTTGCTGAGATGGATTTAGATTTAAAAAATAAAATTGGACATAGAGGAAAAGCAGTTCTATTATTGGTAAATTACCTAAATAACATAATTTAGTATCATTAAAAAGTGACTAATTGCTCCTGCTAATACAAAGAAATGCCAAATAACATGGTTATAAGGAATTTTCTCTACTGCGTAAAATATAACACCAACTGTATAAAAGAATCCACCAGTAAATAATAAATAAATTCCGTTTGGCTCTACAATAGTTTTAAGCGCTTCAAAATCTAAAACAATAAGCCAACCCATTGCAACATACAAAACTGTAGAGATAGCATTAAATTTTCCTGTAAAAAAAAGTTTTAAAATAACTCCAAATAAAGCTATTACCCAAACTAAGCCTAATAACATTAAACCTTTACTTTGTAATAAAGAGATTAATACAATTGGTGTATAAGTTCCTGCAATTAATATATAAATGCTAATATGATCTAATATTCTAAATTTGTGTTTTAAATCTGGAGTGGAAACAGAATGATAAACTGTTGAAGAAGTAAACAATATAATTATAGATAATCCGTAAACAACAATACTAACAATACTAAATTCTGATTTATATGAATTTTGAAGTAACAATAATATAATGCCAATAACACCTAAAAAAGCACCAATTCCGTGAGAAAAAGCATTAAGACGTTCTTCTAATTTACTTTGTACTTTCATTTGGTTTCTTTTTAGACCATTTTTTATGAGCTTCAAAAAAATCAAAATCTAAAGCTGTTTTTAACCCTTCTATTTTACTAATTTCAAAATTACGCAACAAGATGTCTTCAATTAAATAATCTTCTTCATTCTTTAAAGGATTGTAAGCTTCTTTTAAAGAAATATTAAACATACTTGCAGTAGAATTATACCAAAATGCACGCCATCCATTCCTTAGGTTTTTAATCAATTCAAAAGTTGTAGTTCCTGTTTGTCTATGGATTAACTTTACTAAAATCTGACCTTCGGTACGTGTTAGTTTTTTCAATTCTGCAGAAAATTCTTCTTCTATATATTTTTGAATTTTTCTAGAATAAGCTTTCTTATCGCTATTTCTTTTCAATAACTTTAAACGTTCGTTTAATGTCTGTAATCGTTCTGCGGCTAAATTGGCATAAGGATAAACTTTTAATGTTTTTCGTCTTAAAATTAAATAGCGTCTTCTAGCTAAATTATCTTTAAATTTTAGCTTAGGTAACAATTCAACTTCCTTAAGTTCTATTTGATTAGTAAAAAGCGAATCGCCTTCAATTTTAATTAAATGTTCTGAAATAGAATCTGTTACAGTTGATTTTTCTTCTTGCGAAAACAAAAAGAATGGAAAACAGACAAAAAGGAATAACTTAAATTTCATAAAACACAAACAACTAAAATTATTCCAAAGTATGTATTCTTCAAAATAATAAGATAAAATTACGAATTAAACCACATTGTCTTATTAATTAAATGTGAATATTCTTATTTTAGTGAAAAATTATAATAAAATGGCTCAAAAAAGCATACTAAACAAAAAGTCTATTGACTTTTTAGAAAAATATTTAAATAACGCTGCTCCTACTGGATACGAATGGGATGGGCAAAAAATCTGGATGGATTACTTAAAACCTTATGTAGATGAGTTTTTTACTGATACTTATGGAACTGCTGTTGGTGTAATAAATCCAAAGGCTAAATATAAAGTTGTTATTGAAGGTCATGCAGATGAAATAGCTTGGTACGTTAATTATATAGATGATAAAGGTTTTATTTATGTAATTAGAAATGGAGGAAGCGATCACCAAATTGCACCAAGTAAAATTGTTAACATTCACACTAAAAAAGGTATTGTAAAAGGTGTTTTTGGTTGGCCAGCAATACATACAAGAAATAAAGCAAATGAAAAACCACCAAAACCAAACAACATATTTATTGATTGTGGTTGTAAATCTAAAGAGGAAGTTGAAGATTTAGGTGTTCATGTTGGATGTGTAATTACATATCCGGATGAGTTTCACATTTTAAACGAAGACAAATTTGTTTGTCGTGCTTTAGATAATAGAATGGGAGGATTTATGATTGCTGAAGTTGCAAGATTATTAAAAGAAAACAAAAAAACTTTACCATTTGGACTTTACATAACCAATGCTGTACAAGAAGAAATAGGTTTACGTGGAGCACAAATGATTACGGAAACTATAAAGCCAAATGTAGCGATTGTAACAGATGTAACTCATGATACAGCTACACCAATGATTGATATGAAAGTTGAAGGTCATGTAGAAATTGGTAATGGACCGGTAGTTGCTTATGCTCCTGCTGTACAACAAAAGTTACGTGATTTAATTACAGATACTGCAGACGAAAATAAAATTCCTTTTCAACGTGCAGCTTGTTCTAGAGCAACAGGAACAGATACAGATGCTTTTGCATATAGCAATGGAGGAGTTGCAAGTGCATTAATTTCTTTACCATTACGTTATATGCATACTACAGTAGAAACTGTTCATAGAGATGATGTAGAAAATGTAATTAAATTAATTTACGAAACATTACTTAAAATTGAAGATGGCGAAACGTTTAGCTACTTTGATAAAAAATAATTAGAAGTAATCTTTTAACTAGCGTCTAAAACAAAATTTAGACGCTTTTTTATTTAAAATGAAAGAAGAAGTTATAGACATTTTAACTAAAAATGGAGAAACTACTGGAGAAACCGCTTTAAAATCGGATATCCACAAAAAAGGCTATTATCATAACACAGCTCATGTTTGGTTGTTTACCAATAATGGAGAGATTTTACTACAACAACGTTCAAAATCCAAATTAATTTATCCCCTACTTTGGGATGTTTCTGTTGCTGGGCATATAGATGCTGGCGAAACTATTAACGAAGGTACGTTAAGAGAAATGAAAGAAGAAATTGGTTTGATTTTAAATGAAGATAGCCTAACTAAAATTGGTGTGTTTGATTGTTTTAAATCTTATGATAATGGAATTATAGACAACGAATTTCACCATACCTTTATTGCAGAATTAAACACTTGTATACATAAATTGACACCTCAAAAAGAAGAAGTAGAAGCTTTAAAATTAGTTTCTATTAAAGAATTTGAATTTCTTTTAAAAAATAGTTCAACAAATGGACATTTTGTAGCTTCAAATTATGATTACTATTGCGAAGTCCTAAAGTATATTAAATTAAATTTAGCACAATTATGATAACTCTTATCTTATCTGCTTTAGCTCCTGTAGCTTTAATTATTCTATATATTTATTATAGCGATAAATATGATAAAGAGCCTATAGAATTGTTACTGTTTTCATTTCTTTTAGGAGCTATAGCAAGTATTATTCTTGCCTTAATTATGTATGAAGGTTTCAATTTTATTTTACCATTACACGAAGATTTTAACATACAACAACAAATTATAAAAGCATTTATAGTAGTTGCTTTTACAGAAGAGTTCTGTAAATATATTATTGTAAGGTATTACGCACAACCAAAAACAGAATTCAATGAAAAATTTGATGGTATTGTTTATGCAGTAATGGTTTCTATGGGTTTTGCTGCTACAGAAAATATTATTTATGTATTACAAAGCGGCTATGAAATTGCATTAACTAGAGCTTTTACAGCAATACCTGCGCACGCTACTTTTGGAATATTGATGGGTTATTTTATGGGGAAAGCTAAATTTGCTAAAAACAAATGGCTTCTTAATTTAACAGGATTAACATTGGCAATTCTTTTTCATGGATTATATGATGTATTTTTATTCTTAGATTTTATACCAGGAATTGCTTCTGGTGCATTTGCTTCTTTAATAATTGGTTTGTTATTATCTAAAAAGGCAATTAAAAAACACCAAAACACTTCTAGATTTAAACCATAAAAAAATCCGAAGCAAAAATTACTTCGGATTTTAAATATATACTAATTCAATTTTTAATCTTGAATTCTAGATTCGGTATCATCAGTATCTAAGTAGTTTGGAGTTCCATCCATATCTGTATCGTCATTTAAAGGATTTCCATCACCATCTTTATCGTTTGTTGGATCTCCATCTCCATCAGAATCAACTAGTAAATCCATATCCTCTAAGTCTTCGTCTCTAGTTAAAACACCATCTCCATCATCATCATTATCGAAAAAATTATTTAAACCATCATCATCAGTGTCATCGTCATACCCATCTTGATTATCATTTAAATCTTCTAAATGTGAAGGAATATTATCTAAATCGTAATCTGTATCATTTCTATCTACTAAATTAAAGGTGAAAAATATTGGAGTATATGAATCAATTCCAACTAAGGGTTGAGAAAAATAACCTAATCCTGAGGGAATAAAAATAGCTCCAATACCGTGATCATCGTAAATTATTTCTCCATTTGGTTGTTCTGTAAATGCAACTGAAGTTTTAAATTCAAGCAACCCTTCTTTAAAACCTTCAACAACACCAGCAGACGAACCAAAAGTTGTTAAATTAAATGGGATAGGGATTGGTGTACCGTCGAATGAATCTCCTGTAGAAACTGTTCCTCTATAACTTACAATTGCTTTATCTAGGGAATGTAGTGATTGACCTAAGCCTTCTCTTACCACTAAATAATACAATGTATAAATTTGCCCAGAAGAATCTTCAACTTCTTTAGACCTCAATACATTTGATGAACCGTCTAAAGCATTGTTATCTAACATATCCATTAATGAAATTTTATCTTGAGTTCCATTTTCAGAAGAAATAGTATCAAAAACTATACTAAAAGAGTCGTTTTCATCACTGTATTCTGAGTTAGTCAAAAACTCTTCATAATTATAAAAGTGAGTAGATAAATATTCTTCTATTTCTATAATATCTTCTGCATAAACTTCAGCTCTATCTCTATCTGGGATAGATGTATCTACTAAATCATCGTCTTTACAAGAAAAAACGATTAATCCAATTAATAAAGTTAAAGTTATAAAGTTTCTTATTTTCATTATTCTTATTTTTGTGTTGCAAGATACATATTTAAAACAATCTTGTAAAAAACATTAACGAAGTTTTTAGTTAAAATTGTATGCGTATAGATAAGTATTTATGGTGTGTTAGATATTTTAAGACAAGGAGTATTGCCACAAATGCTTGTAAGAAGGGTCACGTTAAGGTAAATAATCTGACTGTTAAGCCAAGTAGAGATATTTACCCGACTGATAAAATTATTATACGAAAAGACCAAGTAAATTATCAATTAACCGTTTTAGACTTACCATCTAATAGAATTGGCGCTAAATTAGTTGATATTTTCAGAATAGACACTACGCCTAAATCTGCTTTTGAAACACAAGAATTACTTAAATTAGCTAAAGATTATTACCGTAAAAAAGGTGTTGGAAGACCAACAAAAAAAGACAGAAGAGATATTGATGCAATTTATAATGACCAAGAAGAGTAAACTATGAATATTATATTAAATCATAATCAAATTAATCATAAATTAAAAAGAATAGCTTACCAGATTTATGAGAGCAATTTTAATGAGTCTGAGATAGTTTTGGCCGGAATTTCTCACAGAGGTTTTGATATTGCCAAACTTTTAAAAGATATTTTAGAATCTATATCTCCTTTACAAATTATATTATGTGAAGTTTTAATTGATAAGAAAAACCCTTTAAAAACTATAAAAACATCTATTCCAAAAAGTGAATACACTAATAAATCTATTGTATTAGTTGATGATGTATTGAATTCTGGAACAACATTAATATATGGTGTTAAACATTTTTTGAACGTACCTTTAAAGAAATTCAAAACAGCTGTATTAGTAAACAGGAATCATAAAAAATTCCCTGTAAAAGCTGATTTTAAAGGAATATCTTTGTCCACATCTCTTAATGAACTGGTTAAAGTCGATTTAATTAAAAACAACTTTAAAGCTTATTTAGTATAACTTTGCAACTATTGCCTCTACTACTACTTCAATATCTCCATCGTTTTCAATTACAAAATGAGCTTTATTATAAAAAAAGGAACGCTCAAATAAATGTTTACCAATAAATTCGGTTAAAACCTCTTTGTTATCTAAATGGCTAATTAATGGTCTTTGTTCTTTTTCAATTTCTAATCTATTAACTAATTTTGGTAAACTAGATTTTAAATAAAAAGATTTAACTTTTTCAGTCTCTAGTAATAAATCCATATTATCATAATAACATGGAGTTCCTCCACCAAGTGACAATACAAAAGGCTTTCTAGAACCTAACAATTCCAATAAAGCCAATCGCTCTATCTTCCTAAAAAATAACTCACCTTTAGTTTTAAATATCTCTGTTAAAGAACTATTATACTTTTCTTCAATAAAATCATCTAAATCAATAAAATCTATATTAATAAATTTAGATAAAATTTTACCGATCGTAGATTTCCCACAAGACATATAGCCTAATAAAATTATTTTCATCGTTTTGGTTATTTTATTATTGATTAAAGAGTTACAAGTATTTGCTTTACAAAAAAACAAAAAAAGAGATTAAAAAGTATTGTTAAATAGAAAAAAGACTATATATTTGCACCCGTCTAAAAGACGATCTGGTAGCTCAGTTGGTAGAGCATCTCCCTTTTAAGGAGAGGGTCCTGGGTT
>NZ_JBELDZ010000004.1:0-28402 GCF_042094015.1 Aurantibacter sp.
TGTTTTATATCAGCAGTTAAACGAAGTTAGTTGAAAAAAATGACAAAGTCAAGTTTAATCAATCGCGATCAATAACCAATTTAGCTAAAGAATTTGGATAACCACGTTGTGTAGCTAATTTAGAAGCCAATGCATTAATATCGTTTTTAGAAATACTATTTAATAAAACGTTTTTAGTAACAACTGTTTTTATAGTTGGAATAATAGCTTCTTCTTGAATTTTGTATATAATTTGATTAGCAACAGTTAAGGCTGAAGAGGCTTTAATAATTTCGCTACGTGCGTAAAATTTGGAAGGAAAACTAACTTCCCCAACTCTTAAAATTGGATCGTCTCCAGGAATTTGCTGTGCGCCATAAAGTGGTTTGCTTCCAGGTATTGCTGACTTAAATGTAGGAATAAACTTTGTAACATTACTAATAGCATTTTTGGTGCGTTGCTCTATATCGTTTTCTTTCCAACCACTTTTAAGCTTTTCTTTAATAATTGCGTTAAATTCTGGTTGAGATTGGTTGGTTTTAGATTGTATTAAACCGTTATCAAACAAAGTAACGTCTTTAGTCATTCCGTGAATTTGGTAATAATCATTACAATAAGGTGTTAATTGTACCATTCCATTTGGTGTGCCTCGTTTACCATGAAAAATAAGTTCTGGAATTAAACCATTTATGGGTTGCCATTTAGAAACGTAAGCAGCTTTAAACTCTATTAAACGTTTGGTGTTTAAATTAAGAGTAGTATCAATTTCACCTGTTTTAAATCCGCAAGAATTGACCAAGTATTTTACTTTATGTACTGCATTTTTGGTGTGGATTTTCCAATTATAACCAAGTTTTAAATGCTTCACGTCTTCTACTTTAGAAACATTAGTGTTTAATTGTAGGTTGCATTGTGTTGCTTTATTTAATGCTAATTGTGCTTGAGCGCCAAGCCTAAAAAAATTCCAACCATATTCTTGTACTAAAATAATAGGTGTTTTTAGTTGTGTGTAATCTATTAATTTTAGTGCGTTAGTAATCCATTGGTTAGCAGTTTTAGGCACTGTTACTGTTGGTTGTTTAACAAGCGTATTTAAATCTTCTTTTGTAAATATGTTATAGTAATCTTCTGGAGAACCAAGAATTTTATTTTTTGGATCTTCCTTAATTAATGTTTTGTAATAATCAACAAGAACATTTAATCGGTTTTGTATATCGCTAACTTTGTAGGTTTCAGATTTTGGAATACTTATAAAAGTAGGTCTTTGATCTATAGATTGTGGAAATAAACGCGCCATAGCTATAGATTGTTTCATTAATACTTTACATTGCTCTGTGGAAATATCTGGATACAAATTGCCACCTGCGTGTAAATGGCAAAAAGGCGAGCTATTTACAAGACTTTCTTCTTTTTCTAACAAGATATTTTCTATGCCATATTTAGCAAGCTCTAAAGCTATAACTGCTCCAGAAACTCCGCCGCCAATAATACCAACATTATAAACTTTACTCATACTAAAAAAAGTCTTGTAATGTTTTAAAATGGTCAACAACAATAGTTGGATTGTAATCTTTAATATTTTCGTTGTAGTTATAACCATAACTTACGCCAATATTATCCATTTTAGCATTTTGTGCAGCAAGAATATCATTTTTAGAATCTCCAACCATTACACATTGTTCTACAGTTACTTTGTTCTTTTCTGCTAAATGTAATAGAGGTAATGAACTTGGTTTTTTTTCTGATAAAGAATCTTCACCAATCCAAGAGGTGAAAAAGTGTTTGATTTCTAGTTTTTCTAAAATAGGCGAAATAAATGCATATGGTTTGTTAGTACAAATAGCCATTTTATAGCCTTCTTTATTTAGAAAATTTAAAGTTTCTAAAACATTAGGATACATAAATGTGTCTTTACACGTAACCTCTTTATAAGCGGAAAAATAAATATGAAAGGCTTCGTCTAAAAAATCTTCGCTAATACTTTTCGTTTTTTTAGCTTTTTCTAGAGCTCTTTTTACTAATGGCTTTGCACCATTACCAATAAATGGTGTTACTTGCGCAACAGTTAGTGGCTTCAAATTATAATGGACTAACATTTTATTTACCGCTAAAGTTAAATCAGGAATACTGTTTATAAGTGTTCCATCAAAATCGAATATAATAAGTGCTTTGTGTTTAAAGTTCACAGTAAAATAGTTTGTTACAAAGATGCGTAAGATTTATTAAAAAAAAGCTGGAATAAAGTTAGAAATTATTTCTTTTTAATTAAAGCTGATATGGTCTAATTCAATATCAAAATCACCTTGTTTTTTGTCGCTAATAATTAAAACCAATGTAAATACATTATCTAAATAGCTTAGTGGCATTTTAGCATCAAAAGTTTCACTAATTCTATAAGGTTTAAAATCTTCTAAATTCACAGTAAGTGTTTGCCAATTATTTGTTTTTGGTGAGAAAATGTGTTTAAAATATGGCATATAAAAACGCTCTTTATCTTTCAGAGATATGCCAAAAGATCTATTGGTGGTATTACTCTTAAATTTAATAGTCATTGTTTTGCAACCTTTCAATATTCCTGGTTTAAAAGAGGTTCTAATACTTGCAAAACCACCATTGTTTTTTAAAGATGTTTCACCTTTAAAAAGTAGTGTGTTTTTCGATAGTTTGATTTCTGATTTAGATAATCCGCCCATAACACCATCGTTTACAATACGCCAATTTTGGGAGTTATGATTTGTGCCAAAGTTAAATTCTATTCCAGAAAGTGTTAACATAGATATAATTGAGAATAATAAAAGTGATTTCATATTTTAAAAATACTAGTATTGAAATTCAATTAATAATTTTTATAAATTTATTAACTAAAGTGTTTAATCTTTTAGCTTTTAAAATCTTATGCTTTTAATTTCATATATGGTTTGGATTAGAAATTAAACATATAACACTATTTTTGTAGTTATGATAAATCAATTACAAAACTATATTCCAGAAGCAGCTTTCTTAAAAGTGTCTGTGCTTTTAGATTATGAAAATCTTGTTGTAATTGTGAAAAATGAACGTAAAACAACACATGGAGATTATAGGCGATTACCAAATAACAAGCATCAAATTACAGTAAATAACAATTTAAATAGTTATAGGTTTTTAATAACTCTAATTCACGAAATTGCTCATTTTGAAGCGTATAAAAAATATGGCAAAGCAATAAAACCACATGGTTTAGAGTGGAAACAAACATTTCAGCATTTAATGTTACCATTTATAAATCCAGATATTTTCCCTAATCATTTATTACCACTTTTAGCGCGTCATTTTAAAAACCCCAAAGCCAGTTCGGATACAGATATTGTACTATCTGCAGCGTTAAAAAAATACGACCCACCAAGTGATTCTGTTTTTGTATCAGAATTAGCGTTAGAAACTATTTTTAGAATGCCAAATAATCGTGTTTTTAAACGAGGATTAGTAAGAAGAAAACGTATAGAATGTTTAGAGATTTCTTCTGGAAAGACCTATTTATTTCATCCAAATGCAGAAGTGGAAATTGTAGCTTAAAATCTTTCAAAAAAAAGCAAAATCAATTTCAGAATTTATATATTGCATAGTTAGAAAATTAAAGCAATGAATAGTAATTACTATGCAATAATAATGGCTGGTGGCGTTGGATCTCGTTTTTGGCCTGTAAGTACCAAAACATTTCCAAAGCAGTTTCATGATATGCTTGGAACAGGAGAAACGTTAATACAAAAAACGTTTAATAGATTGTCGGCAATTATACCTAAAGAGAACATCTACATCTTAACTAATGAAGATTATAACGATTTAGTATTAGAGCAATTACCAGAAATTTGCCAAGAGCAAGTGGTTTTAGAACCTGCAATGCGTAATACTGCGCCTTGTATTTTATATGCTTCTCTTAAAATTAAAAAATTAAATCCAAATGCTTTAATGTTGGTCGCTCCAAGTGATCATTGGATAGAAGATGAAACAGCATTTAATAAAAACGTAAAGCAGTCTTTTCAATTTTGTGAGCAAAAAGATGCGTTAATGACTTTAGGTATAAAACCTACATTTCCAAATACGGGTTATGGTTATATTGAATTTAATAAAGCGGATGATTATCCAGTTAAAAAAGTAGCTCAATTCCGAGAAAAACCAGACTATAAAACAGCAAAAAGTTTTTTATCTAAAGGGAATTTTTTGTGGAATGCCGGGATTTTTGTTTGGTCGGTTAATTCTGTTTTAAAGGCTTTTGAAAATAATCAACCAGAACTATTCAAATTATTTAATGATGCTGAGGCTATTTACAATACAACAGAAGAAACTAAATTTATAACAGAGAATTACGAAAAAGCAGAAAACATATCTGTAGATTATGCCATTCTAGAAAAATCGCCTAACGTATTTGTTTTACCAGCAACTTTTGATTGGAATGATCTTGGTACTTGGGGAAGTTTATACGATAAGTTAGATAAAGATTATAATAAAAACGCAGTGGTTAATTCTAGAATTTTAACCAATAATGCACAAGGAAACATGATTCGTACTTATAACGATAAAGTGGTTGTTGTAGATGGGTTAAGTAATTATATTATTGTAGATAAAGAAGATGTTTTATTAATTTATCCTAAGGCAAAAGAGCAGGATATTAAAAAAGTAAGACAAGAAGTTAAAGATGAGTTTGGTGACCATTTAGGTTAAAATATTTATTATGGAAGAAAATAAATTTAATTTTTCTGAAGATACTCCTAAAGAAGATTTAGTTCAGGAATCAAAAGACGCAGTAAAAAAAGATGCAGTTGGTTTATTTGCAAGTTTTCGTATTTATTTACGTGAACTTTTAGATTTTAGAGATGATACAGATAGAGATGCAACAGTTGAAGCTATTAAAGCAGATATTCCGTTAAAAGGTGCAACTGCTTGGATTTTAATTTGTTCAATATTTGTAGCCTCAATTGGTTTAAACGCAAATTCTACTGCTGTTGTTATTGGTGCTATGTTAATATCCCCATTAATGGGACCAATTTTAGGTTTAGGAATGTCTTTAGCAATAAATGATATTGATACACTAAAAAAATCACTAATAAACTTAACTACTATGATTGTGTTAAGTTTGTTAACTGCATTTTTATTTTTTAAATTCTTTCCTTTAAGCGAAGAAACATCTGAATTGTTAGGAAGGACAAGACCAGATATTAGAGATGTTTTAATAGCCTTTTTTGGTGGAGCAGCATTAATGATTGCAAGAACAAAAAAAGGAACAATTGCCTCAGTAATATTTGGTGTGGCAATTGCTACAGCTTTAATGCCTCCATTATGTACTGCAGGTTTTGGCTTGGCTAAGAATATGAAATATTTTTGGGGAGCAATGTATTTGTTTACAATAAATACAATTTTTATTGGTTTAGCAGCTTTTGTAGTTTTAAAAGTCTTGAGGTTTCCAATGCTTAAATACGCCAATTCTAAAAAACGTAAACGTATTGCTCAATTAGCATCATTAGTTGCAGTAATTGTTATGATTCCAGCAATTAGAACCTTTTATAACGTATGGACAGAAACTAAATACGAAATGGGTTTTAAGAATTTTGTAAAAAATGAAGTAGAATCTAATGATGATTTGTGGTCTCAAAGAGATCCAGTCTTAGATCAAGATACTAAGAAAATTAAATTATATTTTAATGGTGAAATTTCCCCTGCTATGGAAAATAGTTTGAGGAATTCATATAAAAACTATGAAAACATACAAGGTTTCGACTTAGTGATTAACAGTAATAAATCAAGAAGTGCAGATGTTGTTGCAGAAATGCTAAAAAAGTCTGAAATTAGAAATGAACAAAAAGATATTTTAGTAACTGGTTTACAGCAGCAGGTTGATAGTTTAGAGTTATTTATTAAGTCATTAAAGTCTTCTGAAATAAATATGTTAGATTATAAAGAAGTAGCAAGAGATGCTAAGATTAAATTTAATGATTTAAAGTCTTTTGGTTACGCAACAATGTTTGAGTCTAAAGACTTTGTAAAAATGGATACTATTTCAATTGCAAAAATAACATGGAATTCACAATTAAGTGATAGTGTAAAAACTATAAAAGATGAAACCTTAAAACTTTGGCTTAAAGACCGAATTAAAGCTAAAAAAGTGGTTATAAAGAGTGAATAAAAATTTATTCTGTTAAGTACATTTTTCGTACTTTTTTAAATAAATTAGAAGAATAAACGAAGTTTGTAACAGCTTCGTTTTCTGTTTTAAAAATGTCGTGTCTTGTGCCTTCCCATTCTTTTAACCCTAATTGTAAGAACACAATTTTCTCTCCAATCTCCATTACAGAATTCATATCATGAGAATTTATTACGGTTGTAATATTATACTCTTCTGTTATTTCTTTAATTAAGTTATCTATTACTATAGAAGTTCTTGGGTCTAAACCAGAATTAGGTTCATCACAAAATAAATATTTTGGTTTATTTACAATTGCTCTTGCAATAGCTACACGTTTTTGCATTCCTCCAGAAGCTTCACTAGGCATTTTAGTGTGTGCATCAGATAAATTAACACGATTTAAAACAAAGTCCACACGATCATGCATTTCACTTTTACTTTGATCAGTAAACATACGTAATGGAAACATAACATTTTCTGCAATAGTCATAGAATCAAATAACGCAGAGCCTTGAAATACCATGCCAATATCTGCTCTCATATTTCGTTTTTCAGATTCGCTTAATTGTGCAAAAATATTACCATCATAAGATATGCTACCTTGTTCGTAATCAAATAAACCCAAAAGGCATTTTAAGAAAACGGTTTTTCCAGAACCACTTTGACCAATAATTAAATTTGTTTTACCAGCTTCAAAAGTAGTTGTAATACCTTTAAGAATATGATTTTCTCCAAAGGATTTGTGTAAATCTTTAACTTCAATCATTAGCTTAAAAGTAATTGGGTTAATATGTAGTTTAGTAAAATAATAGCAACACTTGTCCAAACAAAAGAGCTTGTACTTGCTTTACCTACTTCTAATGCTCCACCTTTCATATAGTAACCATAAAAAGATGGTACTGTTGCTAAAATAAAAGCAAAGACAAACGTTTTTAAAAAGGCATAAATAATATGAAAAGGTATAAAGTCAAGTTGTACACCAGTAATAAAGTCTTCTGAAGTAGCGTATCCTCCCAAAATACAAGCGGTTAAACCACCAAAAATGCCTAAAAACATTGCTATAGAGATTACAAATGGGTAAAGTGTTAGCGCAATTACTTTTGGGAAAACTAAGTAGTTTAACGAGTTAATTCCCATGGTTTCTAATGCGTCGATTTGCTCGGTGACACGCATAGTTCCTATGCTTGATGTAATAAAAGATCCAACTTTCCCAGCCATAATTATAGAGATAAATGTAGGGGCAAATTCTAAAACAATAGATTGTCTTGTTGCAAATCCAACAAGAGATTTTGGTATTAATGGACTATCTATGTTTAATGCAGTTTGTATAGTAATAACTCCACCAACAAAAAAGGCTATAAAAGATACAATTCCAATAGATCCAATGATTAAATCATCTATATCTTTTAAAATTAATTTTTTCATAACAGACCACTTAGTAGGTTTTCTAAACATTCTGATAACCATCAAGAAGTAAGCGCCAAAATTATATAAATACTGCATAAATTATTTGTTACTGCTAAAATATGAAAATTAAAGACTTGTTAACTTATAAATTAAAAATCATCCATAAGAAAATAGTATTTTTGAAATAATAAAAATTGGTGTTATGAAAAAAATAGGAGTTTTTTTAGTTTTTTTAATTGCTTTTAGCTGTGTAAGTGTTAAAAATCCAGACATTATAGTTGTAAATAAGTCACCTACTAAAAAACAAGAAACGTCTAGGCCTAAGCTTGTTATTGGTATTGTTGTAGATCAAATGCGATATGATTATTTAACTAGATTCTATTCTAAATATGGAAATGGAGGATTTAAGCGGTTAATGAATAACGGTTTTAACTTTAAAAATAATCATTATAATTATGTGCCAACTTATACAGGTCCAGGCCATGCTTCTGTTTTTACGGGTGCTACTCCAAAAACACATGCTATAATTGGTAATAATTGGTATGATAAATATGAAGATAAATATGTGTATTGTACTGGAGATAAAAATGTTTTACCAGTTGGAACATTAAATAAAGCGGGTTTAATGTCGCCACATAGAATGAAAACAACCACATTAGGAGATGAAAATAGGTTGTTTACTCAATTTAAAGGTAAAACTATTGGAATATCTATAAAAGATAGAGGTGCAATTTTACCAGCAGGACATAGTGCAAATGCAGCTTACTGGTTTCATGGAGCTAAAGAAGGAGCTTTTGTTTCTAGTTCTTATTATATGACTGATTTACCACAATGGGTTAAAGATTTTAATCAGTCTAATACTGCGGAATCGTATTTGAAAGAATGGAATACATTATACCCAATTGAAAGTTATACAGAAAGTGGTGTGGACAAAAATGATTTTGAAACAGGTTTTAAAGATCAGAATTTCTTTCCATATAATTTGAATGAATTGAAAAATTTAGAAAAACCTTTTGATATAATAAAAGCTACACCATATGGAAATAGTTTGGTAACAGATTTTGCTATTGAAGTTGTTAAAAATGAAGCATTAGGTAAAGACGAATATACCGATGTATTAACAGTTAGTTTTTCTAGTACCGATTATGTAGGTCATAATTTTGGAGTAAATTCTAAAGAAGTAGAAGATACTTATATTAGGTTGGATAAAGATATAGAACGTTTTTTGAATTATATAGATACAGAAATCGGGAATGAAAATTACACTTTATTTTTAACATCAGACCATGGAGCAATTGATGTACCAAGTTATTTAAAAACGAAACAAATTCCTGCAGGATATACAGATAAAAGCAAAATAAGGAAAAAGCTAGATTTATTTTTAAAAACTAAGTATACTGCTACTGGGTTAATTAAAAAAATAAGTAATAATCAAGTGTTTTTAGATAAGGAGATAATAGACTTAAATAAATTAAATAAGGCGGAAATAGAAGAGGTTATTGTAGACGAAATAATTACATATAATACAATTTATAAAGCATATGGCTCTAAAACACTTCAGACTACAAACTTTACTACAGGTTTAGAATATTTAGTTCAGAATGGATTTAATCAAAAATATTCTGGAGATGTTGTCTTTGTTTATAATCCTAATTATATTTCATATAATAAGACAGGTTCTACACATGGATCTGGATTTAACTACGATACACATGTACCACTATTATTTTATGGTAATGGAATACAGAAAGGAGAAACTTTTAATAAAACTGAAATAACTAGTATAGTGCCAACTATATCTGCTTTATTAGGAGTTAGTTTCCCTAACGGTTCTAGTGATAAGGTTTTAAGTGAAGCTTTAAAAAACTAATCGTGTCATAAAAAAATAACAAAACTATTTTCTATATAAGAAGTAGTTGTTAACTAAGTCTATATATTGTTGTTTAGCAGTATCTTCAGAAACACTTTGTATTTGAAATAAAGCATTTGTTTTAAACGCATTAATTATTGGTTCGCGACTACTAGGTCTGCTATAATTGTTAGTAGATTTTTTATAGTAAGCATAAAGACGTAATAAAAAATCTGCAGGAAAAGGCTCTTTGTGTGCATTTATTCTTGCCACAGCATCTTCAAAAGTTTTATTTAATTCATCGCTAGTCATTATTAAACTTGAGCAATTATACTTTCGCCTCCTTTTACTTTTTGGTTTAATGCCACTTTAATATCTGTGCCTAATGGTAAGTATAAATCAACTCTAGAACCAAACTTAATAAAACCAGAATCAGTTCCTTGAACAGCAGTTTCATCAGTCTTTGCGTAATTAACTATACGTTTTGCTAGCGCACCAGCAATTTGTCTATATAAAACCGCTCCTACAGTATTGTTTTCTACTACAACAGTTGTGCGCTCATTTTCTGTGCTTGCTTTTGGATGCCAAGCCACTAGGTATTTCCCTGGATGGTACTTACTATAAGTAACTTTCCCACCTATAGGGAAACGTGTTACATGAACATTTATTGGGGACATAAATACACTTACTTGTAAGCGTTTGTCTTTAAAAAATTCTGGCTCATAAACTTCTTCAATTACAACAACTTTTCCATCTACAGGTGACACAATTGTGTTCTCGTTTAAAACCGTTGATCTTTTAGGGTTTCTAAAAAATTGAAGTATTATAAATAGAAAGAATCCAATTACAGTAAAAGCAACCCATTTTAACCAATCTAAAGTTATAAAATGATCTGATACTAAGAATAAACTAATACATATAATAAATGTAATTGTAATAATTTTAAAACCTTCTTTATGAAACATATGTTGTAATTCTTAAAAATAAATAAATAAATGGTGCAGCAAATATAATACTATCTAATCGATCTAATAATCCTCCATGTCCAGGCATTATAGAGCCGCTATCTTTAACATTTGCTTGACGTTTAAACTTAGATTCAATTAAATCACCAATAGTCCCAATAGAACTAATAATAATACTTAAAATAAGCCAAGATGTAAATGTCAATGTTTGAGTATATTTAAATATAAAATAACTAGTAATGCAAGCAAATAGAACGCCTCCTAAAAAGCCTTCTACTGTTTTTTTAGGCGAAATTCTTGAAAATAATTTTTGTTTACCAAAGTTCTTACCTACAAGGTAAGCAAAGGTATCGTTAACCCAAATTAATATAAAACTACATAATAGAATTTTATAATCAAAAGTTCCATTGTAATTAGTGATTAGAGGTAAAAACACAAATGCACTTGATAGGTAAAATATGGTTAAAAGGTATTTTCTAAATGTAAATAATGGGATTGTTTTTTCGGAAAATAAATCTCTAATTAAGAATAGCTGAACAAATATGGTGAACACTTGAAGTATTTGAGTTGCTACATCTATAATATTTGAATCATCTGAAATTATATTCCAATAACCAAAAATAAAATATATTAATGTAAATGCTATATATGGTATTTTACTTTCTAATGCAATTAGTTTTTTAAATTCGCTAATACATATTATTCCAAATATATAAAAGATCAAGATTAAAGAATGTTGATTGAAAAAGGAAAATATTAATAAAGATATAAAGATAAAGCCAGAAAAAGCTCTTGTTATAGTTTCGCGCATATTATAAATCTTCTAACAATAGAAGGTAAACATTTTTGGCACTTGTACCATAAGTTAAGAAGCTTTCTTCTAAGTCTTCTTTAAAATTCTTAATAGTTGTAATGTTGGTTGGTATTTTAGGTGCGTTTTTTTGTTTAATTCCAGTTAAACCTTCACTAATATTATGTACAATTTGACTTGTGGTTGCGTATGCAATAATGTTATTTGGGTATTCGTTTATTTTTTTTTCCGCTATTTGGTTAGAAGATATTAGTAGAGAGCCAATTTCTGCAACTAAAGCTTCCACTGTTGTTACAAAATAAGTAGCATTTTCTAAATTTTCGGTAAGTTTAATTTTACTTTTTTTAAATATCTTCTTGGTAGATTTGTTATAGATAAAACCTTCTTCTTTATTCCATTTTGTTTCTTTTAAAATAGAATTTAAATTTGAATCCACTTCGTCTGAGTTAATACAATAAAGGAATTTACCGCCATTTTGTTTGAATTCAAGCATGAATTTTTCGTCTACTGGAACTTCAATTTTTGGCATATGTTTACCACGTTCTTCAATTGAAGAATTTTCTTTGGAAGAATTAGGTTTTGAGCCAAAAATTTTTCTAAATAAACTCATATTCGTACTAAAAGTATTTTTAATATAAAATACTAATACCAAATATAAAAAAAAACTTAGACTAACGTATTGTTAATCTAAGCTTTTGTTTTAAAAAAAATGAATTTTATTATTCTTCCTCTTCAGAAGTTATATCTATAATTGTTTTTTCTTCAAAAGGTCTTTTTCCAAATAACTCTTCTAAATCATCTTTAAAAATTACTTCACGTTCTGTTAAGCGTTCTGCAAGCAAAATTAAAAGTTCTTTTTTGTCTTTTAAAAGCTCTATGGCACGTTGGTATTGCGTTTCAATAATGCTTTTAATTTCATTATCAATAAGTTCTGCTGTTTTCTCACTGTATGGTTTAACAAAACCATTTTCTCCAGCAGGATCATAAAATGTCACGTTACCAACTTTTTCGTTTAATCCATAAATCATAACCATCGCTTTTGCTTTCTTGGTTACACTTTCTAAATCACTTAAAGCACCAGTTGAAATCTTTCCAAAAATTATTTGTTCTGCAGCTCTACCGGCCATAGTTACACAAATTTCATCTAAGAATTTTTCTGTTCTAGTTATAAATTTTTCTTCTGGCAAATACCAAGCGGCTCCAAGCGAACGTCCACGAGGAACAATAGTTACTTTTACTAATGGGTCTGCATGTTCTAAAAACCAGCTTGTAGTTGCGTGTCCTGCTTCATGATAGGCAATAGTTTTCTTTTCTTCTGCAGAAAATATATTACTTCGTCTCTCTAATCCACCAACAATTCTGTCTACAGCATCTAAAAAGTCTTGTTTTTCAACTGCTTTTTTATCGTTACGAGCAGCAATTAAAGCAGCTTCATTACAAAGATTTGCTATGTCAGCTCCAGAAAATCCAGGCGTTTGTTTAGATAAAAAACTTACGTCTAAGCCTTCTGCTTTTTTTATTGGTTTTAAGTGTACATCAAAAATAGCTTGACGTTCAGTTAAGTTTGGTAAATCAACATGAATCTGTCTGTCAAAACGACCAGCACGCATTAAAGCTTTATCTAAAACATCTGCTCTATTAGTTGCAGCTAAAACAATAACGTTAGTTTTAGTACCAAAACCATCCATTTCCGTTAAAAGTTGATTAAGAGTATTCTCTCTTTCGTCATTACTTCCAGACATAGCGTTTTTTCCTCTTGCTCTACCAATAGCATCAATTTCATCAATAAATATAATTGCAGGTGATTTTTCTTTTGCCTGTTTGAATAAGTCTCTTACTCTAGAAGCTCCAACACCAACAAACATTTCTACAAAATCTGAACCAGATAGCGAGTAGAAAGGCACTTTAGCTTCTCCTGCTACGGCTTTTGCTAATAATGTTTTTCCTGTTCCTGGAGGACCAACTAAAAGTGCTCCTTTAGGAATTTTACCTCCAAGGTTAGTATATTTTTCAGGGTTTTTTAGGAAGTCTACAATTTCTTGTACTTCTTCTTTTGCGCCTTCTAGACCAGCAACATTTTTGAATGTTGTTTTAATATCAGTTTTCTCATCAAATAGTTTGGCTTTAGATTTCCCTATATTGAAAATTTGTCCGCCTGCGCCGCCACCAGAGCCACCAGACATTCTTCTCATAATAAAAATCCAAACAGCAACTAAAATAATAATTGGTAAAAGACTAATCAATAAGTCACCAAATGTGTCGCTTTCAGTTTTAAAACCAACTTCTGGTTTAGTTGTTAATTCTTTAGAAGTTGTTTGTAATTCATTTTCAAAATTTTGAAGATCACCAAATTCAAAAGTATAATTTGGTACGTTCTTACTTGGTAGGCCAAAATTATTTGGTTTACCTTTAGAGTGTTCTTCTTTTTTAGAAGCATCTTCAGTTAAAAAAACTTGAGCTACACGAGTGTTTTTAACAATTAATACCTTCGATATATCACCATTTTTTAAATAATTAAAAAAATCGCGAGGTGTGGTTTTGGATGGTTCTCCAAGACCGCTACTAAAAACTTGTACAGCTATAAAAAGCAATATTAATCCTCCATATATCCAATAAGGATTAAATTTAGGTTTCTTTGGAGTTGTTTTTTTGTCTGCCATGTTGTTTTATTAATAATTTGTTTCAATCTGAGTTATTTTGGCGTCTCCCCATAATCCTTCAATATCGTAATATTCTCGAACCTGTTTTTGGAACACATGAACTACTACATTTACGTAGTCCATTAAAATCCACTCACCATTATCTTCCCCTTCAATATGCCAAGGTTTATCTTTAAGTTCTTTGCTTACTTTTTTTCCTACAGCACCAACAATAGCATTAACTTGCGTATTAGAGCTTCCTTCGCAAATAATAAAATAGTCGCAAACTGTATTTTCAAGTTCTCTTAAATCTAATAAAACAATTTCTTTCCCTTTTACATCTTCTATACCACTTAGTATAGTTGCAATTAATGCATCAGAATTTGTGTTTTTTTTAATCATGTATATCTTGTAGTGTTTGGCAAAGTTATTATATTTAGCTTCTGTAGAATCTAAAAAAAATCATAAAGATTTCAGTTTGCAAAGATAATTCTTTTTTATGCGTATAATCAAACTTAATGCCACTCATTCTACTAATGACTATTTGCGTGCGCTTACTTTAGATCAAATATGCAAAGATTATTTAATTATTACTACTAAATCGCAAACTAGAGGTAAAGGACAAATGGGAAGTTCTTGGATTTCTGAGACAGGTAAGAATCTAACTTTTAGTGTGTTTAAACGTAATTTGAATTTAGATGTTAAGAATCAATTTTTATTAAATGTTGTTGTTGCTTTAGCTATTCATAAAGCGTTATATTCTTATGAATTAAAACATTTATTTGTGAAGTGGCCTAACGACATATTGGCAGAGCAAAAAAAGATTTGCGGTGTTTTAGTAGAAACTGCCATTAAATCTAACAATATAGATTCTGCTATTTTGGGAATAGGTTTAAATGTAAATCAGTTAGATTTTAATAAGTTTCCTAAGGCATCATCGTTAAAAAAACTAACTGGATTGGATTATGATTTAGATGAACTTTTACATTCTATAATTGAATCGCTTAAATATTACTTTAATTGGTTGGAAGCCGAGAAGTTTGATGAGCTTTTAGTAGCTTATGAAGAATTACTTTTTAGAAAAGAAAAACCTTCGACATTTAAAACTGCCGAAGGTGATTTATGTGTTGGAATTATTAAAGGGATTTCTAAACAAGGTTTACTAAAAGTCCTTTTTGAAGACGATAATTTGAAAACCTTTGATTTAAAAGAAATAACTTTACTATACTAAATAGCTTTAGGCATATTGGTAGCTAAAGTCTCAATAAACTTAGATATTGGTCCTTTTATCATCATTGCCATCATTGCATTAAATTCTCCAGAAAAAGTTAATTGAACTTCTGATTTTGATGCTTCAAGTTCTATTATGTTAGCTGTAAGAGAAAAATCTAATTTACCAGCAGCGCCTAAAACAATTTGAGAAGGTTCTGTAACCTCTTTGCGTTTAAGTACAATTTCTGGCATTCCTTTTAAAGCAAACAAGAATTTATCCTGATCTAAAACTTCAAACTTACTAATGTTTTCTGGCATTAACGCCTTAAAATTTTCAACATTATTTAAAAAAGTAAACGTGTCTTGTGCAGACTTGTCTATAGTTACTTTTGGAGATTCTAAATTCATAATTGTATTTTTTTTATAGATATCAATTAGCGTTCCATTTACTTGGGTTTTCATTCCAAATAGCTAATGTGTCTAATTGTTCTTTTGTAATATAATTGGTTTCTAAAGCTTCTTCTAATAAAGCTTCATAGTTACTCATTGTATTTAACTTTACGTTTGCTGTTTCAAAATTATCTTTAGCAACATCAAATCCATAGCTAAAAATAGCAACCATTCCTTTTACGTTTAAGTCTGCAGCTCTTAGAGCTTCAACTGCAGCAAGACTACTTTTTCCAGTACTTATTAAATCTTCTATAACTACTACGTTTTGTCCACTTTTTACAAAACCTTCAATTTGGTTTTGTCTTCCGTGTTTTTTTGCTTCCGGTCTTACATATATAAAAGGTAAACCTAAATATTCTGCCACTAACATGCCAATACCTATAGCGCCAGTAGCAACACCAGCAATAACATCTGGTTTTCCGTATTCTTCTTCTATAAACTTAGCCATTTGTTCACGAATGTAATTGCGAATAATTGGAAAAGATAATACAATACGATTGTCACAATAAATAGGCGATTTCCAGCCACTTGCCCAAGTAAATGGATCTGTTGGTTGTAATTTTATAGCGTTTACTTGCAATAAAACTTTTGCGGTCTGTTTTGAACTGTTTTTATCTAGTGTCATAGTGCAAAACTACATTTTAATTTAAATTTTAACTATTTTAAGATTGAATTTCTTTAAATTATCTATGAGTGTTGTTTTTTTAATTATTTTTATACTTGTAATTTTTTAGACCTCTATAAGTGATTAAAATATTCGTAAATGATAAGCCGATCTTTTTAACAACGAAAGTTGAAAAAGAAACTGATTTTAAAAATTTCTTATTAAAAGATGTTTCTATAGAAACAGTCTTAGATACTTTAGCGAAAAAGCGTTATGCTTATGTGCGATTAATACATCATAACGAAGAAACTTTATTAAAACATTTTTGTAAAAAACTTCCTAATGTTATTGCTGGAGGAGGAAAAGTATATAACTCTAAAGGCGAAATTTTATTTATTTTTAGAAATAACAAATGGGATTTACCCAAAGGTAAAGCAGAAAAAAAGGAGACTATTGAGCAGACTGCTATTAGAGAAGTTATAGAGGAAACTGGAGTGAAAGATTTAAAAATTATAAATGTATTGCCAATAACATATCATATTTTTAAGCGTAATGGAAAAATTAAACTTAAGATAACCCATTGGTTTACTATGGAAACCACTTTTGAAGGTCGTCTTTTTCCACAAGAAAGTGAAGGTATTACAAAAGTAGAATGGTTAAATGAGATGGCTTCTAAAAAAGCTTTAGAAAATAGTTACGCCAATATTAAGTTGTTAATTTAACAATCTAATTTTGTGTATAAAAAAAAGTGTTGTATAGAATTTATTACAACACTTTTTTAGTAAAATGAATTATTATTGAATTTTAATACATCTAATAGCTGCTCCAATTTGAATTGCAGAGGCATCATAATTAATAGATCCACTATCAAACAATGAAACATTAACCCTTGTTTGAGAGCCTATACTGCCAGAGCTAACTTCTGATGTTGCCCAAGTAGAAGTTCCAGCGGCTAAAGTTGGCCCACCAAAAGCATTTACATATCCATTTGGTAAACCATTAAAACCATAAATATTTGTTCCGTTTCCGGAAGTTGAAGACCAGCCTGAAGTTGATTTTAATACTGTTGCTTCTTCTCCTGTGTGTCCTTGGTTTGTTAAATAATCTTCCAGTTCTTCAAAATCTTCAACAGTAGGAATGCGCCAACCTTCTGGAGCTAAATTCCCTGTTTCGATGGCGAAATGATTATACATTCCTCCGTAGTAATCAAATGGTAGTTCTTCATCAAAATCATTGTTCAAATCTGATGTGTCTGCCCATTGATAAAAAGGATCTTGATTGTTTAGGTTCATCCAATCGTTTCCAAATAGAGCAAAAGTGTATTCTGTAATTGGAGTTCCATCATTATATTTTGTGGTTTTTAAGTTTTCTGCCATCCAAATTTGGTTTCCAATTTTAACAGTTGAATATGTGTTTCCATCTGCATCTGTAACTGTTTCTGTGCCTAATGTAATTGTGTCAACATCATCGTTAGAGCAATTAACAAATAAAAAGGAAATAAAAATGTATAATGGTAATTGTATAATTTTTTTCATATAAATAGATTTTTTATAAGATGTATTAATTTGTTAATAGTTGCGTTAAAATTAAAACAAACTGACCTGTAATTTTAACAAGTCAGTTTTAATAGAATTACATATTACAATTTAATAATTATTCAACATTATAAGTAATTAAACTACCACATTCTGTCGATCCAATTATTCTGTAGTAATCTATTGCTCTGTCGTTTCCATCGATCTCTAATGAATAGGTATTGTCGCAATACACTGTTATAAATCTTCTTTGTGTGAGTGCATCGTTTCCGTTTGTGCTTTCTTGATCGTAATCAAAATAATAGCGTCCATCTGCTAATTTACCCCAAGTGCCATTAGAAGTTACAACATCTGCATATCTGTCTAAAAAGGTCCCGTCAGATTTAAATTCTAATATGATATCAGAATCTTCTCTTACATTTTGGTACCATATATTTTTGTATGTCCATTCTGTTCCTGTCCATTCATCTATAACAGATTCTAATCTTTCATCAATATATAATTGCCATGTTCCAACAACTTTAGTATTGTCTAATTGTTGTGGTTCGATAGAATCGTCTTTTTCGCAACTCGTAAAAGAAAATGCAAGTAATAAAATAAGTAGTAAGTTTTTCATAGCTTTTTTTTTGTTACTCAAATTAAATAAATCTTTGATAAAATAACATCACGTCTATACGTGAAAATGTTAATTTCATTACTAAAAATGAGAAATAATTAATTGTTGGATATTTTTATAGCTTCCATAAGTAAAGATATTTTTTTGTATTTAGATTCTTTAATATTAAATGTAATATACATTCGTCTTAGACTTGATCCAATACCATCTATACTCATAAATGCCTTTTCTGCTATTTGTTTATTTGGAATTACTGGGTCGTCTAGTAAAATATTAAGAACGGTCCAATCTGTTTTGTTTAATTCCTGGTTAATAGAGGCCTCTATTTTATTTTTAACTAATTCAAATTTATTAGAACTAGCAGCGATATTAGAGCTTTCTCTGGTTTTTAAACGTTCTAATTCTTCAAGTAATTGGGTTCTCTTTTTTCTATTGGCTAAGCTTTTTCTTCTTGTAAAGAATAAAATTAATGCAATTAAGGCAAGACTAAAGATAATAATTCCATAAGTTTTTTTGGAGTGATTTGACTTTAGTTGATCTTGTTTTTCTTTGTTTTTTAGTTTGGTTTGATAGAGTTTATCATCAAATTCTTTTTGGATGGCATCTTTAATAATAACTATGTTGTTTTTTTCTGTATTAAGACTATCATTATATATTACATATTTTTCGTGCATTGTAAGAGATGCATTGTAGTTGTTTTTAGCTTTATAACATCTATATAATAAATAATACAAATTTACTTTTAGTTCATTTTTTGTATCCTTATTAATTAATGATAAGATTTCTTCTGCTTTTTTTGTAGCGCTATCTAAATTAGTATCTAGGTCTAAACCTGCTTTAAAGGTTAAGTGTTGTATAAGTTTAGATTTGTTTTGAATCGTTTTATCTATTTCTAAGCATTTATAGATATAGTCTAAAGCTTTGTCGGTTTGATTTAGTTTTAAATGAGATTTTGCTAAAAGATAATAACAATCTGCAGTAGAAAATTGATCGTTATTTTCAAGTAAAATAATTAATGCTTCTTTGGCTTTAGTAATTGCATTATTATATTTTTTTTGATTATAATAAACAGAACCAATATGAGATTGAGTTGTTCCTGTTCTTTTTCTTAATCCAATACTTTTATTAATTGCTAAGGATTTTTCTAAATAATTTAGAGCTATGTCGTTGTTTTCTAACTTAAAATGAATTAGACCTAAGTTATTTAACATTCTTGCTTCTCCCTTTACGATACCATTTTCTTGAAAAATCTCTAATGTTTTACTAAAGTACCTAACTGCTTCTTGATATTTGCGTTCCTCACCATAAATATTTCCCATATTACCGTAAATGGTTGCCAAAGCATTAGAGTCGTCTAAATCTTTATAGATTTCAATAGTTTTATTTAACTCTACCATAGATTGTTTAGTATCTCCTTTTAAATAGTAGGCATAAGATTTCTCGTTTAAAGCATTAGCTATTTCTCTTTTTGCATTTTTTTGTTTAGCTAATTCTATGTGGTAATCTGCTATGACTAAGGTGGAATCTGGTTTTGCATGTGTATTTTTTCGGTAATAAGCCATTATAGCTTGGAATCTATCAGAACTTAATGCTTTAGGGTTTTTCCATACAGATTTTAATGAATCGATATTGTTTTGAGAATAGCTTTTGTTGGGTGAACAAAAGTTTATAATAATTAAGATAAGAATTGAAGCGTATTTCTTTAACATAATTAATGTTTAGTTGTTATATTGATATATAATTAGGCTTATCTAAGGTATTAATTTATGACGACTTATTTTCTACCATTTCAATATAAATATCCTCAACAAACTCTCTTGCCCAGGTTGTTTTTCTTAAAAAGCCAATACTAGATTTCATTGTAGGGTTGTACATAAAACATCTAATATTAGTGCGTTCTCCTAAATATTCCCAACCATAATGTTCTACTAAGCGTTCTAGAAGTGGTTTTAATTTTACACGATGTAATGGATGATTTAATTCTTCTTCTGTGGCTTGTCTTCTAATTCTTTTAGGTTTTGTGTCTAAAGAATTATCTGGCTCTTTTTGATTATCAATTGGTTCGTTATTAGTGTTATTTTTTATGACCATTATTGAATACTATTTTTCTTTTGATAGCGTTTGTTTTTGAATCCTAAATATAGGATAAATCAAATGAGCTTTTTCGTAATTAGGACTATGTTTATGAAGCCATTCTAATTGTGTATACCAATTTTTAGAAAACTTAATATCTGTTGCTTTTTTAGCTTCAAATTCTGCTTTTAAATCTGGGTTTTTATTAATTAACTCTAAAGCTTTGTCTTCCCAAACATAAGGCGAAAAGCCTTCTTTTTGTTGTAAGATAGTATCAAAGAAATTCCAATTAAAAAACGAATCTGGCGCTTGTGGCTCTAAGGTTTCTAATAAATAGCGAATTCCAGTTTGATTAGTGTCTAGAATATAATCGCCTTTAACAAATGTAATGGTTTTATTAGATGTGCTAATTGTGGTATTGTAATGCTGGTAATGACCTTCATATGGTGATTTTCTGGTGTCGTAAGTTTTAATTTTATAAGCCTCAACGTTAATTACACTGTCTTTTTCTAGCGGTTTTAGTTCGATGTTATTTAGTTTTAGTAATGAAATAGCTTTATGCCAACCTTTAGGAATAATGTAGGCTTTAGGTATTGTAATTTCTAGCTTAGGTTTAAAGTGATTATTATAAGTTACAGGTTTTGTAAATGGTTTTTTAGTATCAAATTTAAGTCTGTTTTGTCCTGTTATTTTACTTGGAATAAATTCGCCTTCAAAACCTTTAAATTGTAGTGTTGTGTTTTTTGTAGTATCTACTTGCCAATCTAAAGTGTAGTTTTTAGCAGTTTTAAAATAATTAGTTTGTTTCTGTTTTAAGGCGGCAATTTCCAAATAATCAGTTTCAGAAATTTCAATCATACTTTTCATTAATTCATAAGTTCCTAAAACGCGTTGCTTGTATGGTTTTAGCATATGCGTTTCTACCATTAAGCCAAGTGTATTAAACAATGTGGTATAACCAGTAGAATAACGTGGATAATCCATGAATTGTGTAAATCCGTTTTCTGGAACTTGGTTAAATACGTTAACATAAGGTGTAATATCCCAATCTTTTTGTTGTAATTTCTCCTCTAAAGTTGGCATTAAAATATTTTGTAAATATGCGCCTTGTTGTCCGCCTAATTTATTATGCTGTGTAAATAAATGGGTTAACGTGTATTGGTAATTTGCACCATTACTAACGTGGTTATCTATAAAAAGATCTGGTTTTATTAAATGAAATAGTTTTGTGAAACTTTTTGCATTTTCAGTATCACATTTTATAAAGTCACGATTTAAATCATAATTCCTAGCATTACCCCTAAAACCATAAGATTTTGGTCCGTTTTGATTTGTTCTTGTAGAGGTGTTTCTGTTTAAACTGCCTCCAACATTATAAATTGGTATAGTTACTAATTTTGTGTGTTTTGGAGCTTCTATTTTACCTTGGGCAATATCCCTAAAAAGCATCATAGTTGCATCTATTCCATCAGATTCTCCTGGATGAATTCCATTGTTTATTAATAGAGAAATATTTTCCTTAGATTCAGTTTTAGGATTTAAACTAATATAATGTAATGGTTTTCCAGAATCTGTAGTGCCGATAGAATCTATTGTTATTTCAGTGTAAACTTTTGCTAACTGCTTGTAAAACGTTATTGTTTCTTGGTAAGTAGCAGTTTCTAAACCATTGCTTTTTTCGAAAACAGTTGTGAAATCAAAATCAGGAGTAGTTTTAGTTATTTCTTTTTTACAAGAAGTTGCTATAATTAGTAGAATAAGAATGCTTTTTTTCATCTAAAACAATTTAGTATTTAGGATAAGTAACAAATATAGTATATCCATTTGTGTATCTACTAATTAAGCGTACTTTTGCAGCTTCAAAATTAGGTGTTATGACAGAATTTATCCGAAAAATAGTTCCAAACGCAAAAGATGATGTGTTAGCAGGAATAACCGTTTCTTTAGCAATGATTCCAGAAGTGGTTGCATTTGCATTTGTAGCTCAAATAGATCCTTTAATGGCATTATCTGGTGCTTTTATAATTGGATTAATTACAGCTATTTTTGGTGGTAGACCTGGGTTAATTTCTGGTGCAGCTGGTGCAGTTGCTGTTATTTTTGTAACAATGATTGCCGATGGACATACCAAAGGAATGTTGTTAGATGTTCCTATAGAAAATATGGGCTTTTTCTATTTAATGGCTTGTGTAGTCTTAATGGGATTAATACAAGTTCTTGCAGGTGTTTTTAAATTAGGACGCTTTGTCCGTTTAATTCCGCATCCAGTAATGATGGGGTTTGTAAACGGTTTATCTATAGTTATTTTTATTGCTCAGGTAAAAATGTTTTCGCATAAATCTTTAGAGATTTCTCCTGCTGGCGTTAAAGAATACGTAAGTAGTTATATGCAAGGTTCGGAATTATATATAATGATTGGTTTAGTGTTATTGACTATGGTAATAATTTGGGGTTTACCAAAAATCACTAAAAAACTACCTGCAGCATTAACAGCTATTTTAATAACAAGTCTTATTGTTATTGGTTTTAATATAGATGTTTCTACTGTTGGTTCTTATATAATTGAAGGTGGAGGAACAGGTTTAAAAGGAGAGTTTCCAACACCAAACCTAGAACTTTGGGAAAAGTTACCATTCAATTTTGACACATTAAAGTTTATTGCATTACCTGCATTTTTAGCAGCTTCGGTTGGATTAATAGAGTCTTTAATGACTATGAATTTAGTAGATGAAATAACTGAAACTAGAGGAAACGGAAATAGAGAATGTGTAGCGCAAGGTGCTGGAAATATTGTTTCTGGTTTATTTGGTGGAACTGGTGGATGCGGAATGATTGGTCAAACTGTAATTAACGTTAATGCTGGTGGAAGAGGACGATTATCTGGAGTTATGATGGCAGTTACTTTATTGTCTTTTATTCTTTTTGCAGATCAGTTAATAGAAATGGTCCCAATTGCAGCTTTAGTTGGTGTAATGTTTATGATGGTTATAGAAACTTTTGCTTGGTCTAGTTTTAGAATTTTAAAGAAAATACCAATGTCGGATGCGGTGGTTTTAATAACAGTTTCTTTAGTTACTGTTTTTGTAGATTTAGCCGTAGCTGTATTTATTGGTGTTATTATTTCGGCTTTAGTTTTTGCTTGGGAAAATGCTAAGAAAATTAGAGCAAGAAAACGTTTTAAAGAAGATGGAACTAAGGTTTACGAAATTTGGGGACCATTGTTTTTTGGAAGTATACAAGCTTTTAATGATAAGTTTGATGTAAAAAATGATCCAGAAAGTATTGAAATAGACTTTGTAGAATCTAGAATAAGCGACCATTCTGCTTTAGAAGCGATTTCTATTTTAGTTGAAAAATACGAAACTGAAGGTAAAAAAATTGCACTTAAACATTTAAGCGAAGATTGTAAAGCTTTATTATATAAAGCAAATCCAAAATTTAAACAAGTTATAGTAAATGATATAGACGATCCGCGTTACCACTTAGCTGCTAATCCAGAGGATTTTCCAAAACCACTTGGAGAGTATAAATTTTAGATTTTATATAGTTTAGAATCAAAAAGCCTCAAAATTGAAATTCAATTTTGAGGCTTTTTGTATAGTTGTATCCTTTTGTTTTGGTTAGTTATTCTATTATTTTCTCTTTGCTTGCTCCAAACCAATTCTCAATAAAAGAATCAAATGTGAAAATTAAAACAATAATTAGAACTGTAATTCCAAAAATGATAAGTCTTCTTTTTAATGGAACTTTGTAATTTATCGGAGAGTTAATTAATCTTTTGTAAGTTTCTTTAATTGTCTCCTTATTGAAAAATAAGATTAATAATAACATTAAAAAAACAATAATTGCGTTAGCCAAAGCTGGATAAACATCTAGAAAAATAATATCAAATATTATTATGTTTACCATTATTGGAATCAATATTAATATTCCAATTAGCTTTGTTTTATTCCATAATAAAAACCAAGCGCCAAGTAGTTGAGTAAAGCCTATAAATAGAATATAAAAATAAGAATGTCCCATAAATGTCCAAGCCAATGAAAATTCGCTTGCTTCTCCTAATGTTGTATTAGCAATTTTGCTAGGCAACCTACCATTCATATAAAATTGTCCGCCAACTATTTTTGAAATAGCATAAATGTTTAAAATGATAAAAACGCATTGTCTAAGAACAAGTTCAAATACTTTTTTTAGATTCATTTCTTTCATTCTAAGAGTGTTTTCTAACGGTATTGTGTATGATTTCGTTGCGTGTTTCAGCAACTAATTTAGCAAATACAAACCAAATAGAAATCCGCTAGGATTTTCGTAAGTAGGCGTGTACTAGCAATGAATTATACATGATGTTGTAGGTAGTTTTTATCCCTTATTTTCATACCAATACCATTCTGTCAAGGTCAGATTGGAAATCAATATTTTTTTTCCAACATATAATTGTACAATTCCGATTTTCTCTCCTTTTTCCGAAATAACATTCCAATTCAGATTTGTGTCAAATTCGAGAACATCGTGTTCATTCAGTCGATTTTCGCTATTGATTTTCCACCATCCTTTTCGAATTGAATCGTTACAAATCAAAATGACTATTTGATTAATCAGAACGAGTAAAATTAGAAGCTTTATGTACTTAAATAACTTTTTCATTCAGTTTTTGGAAATTCAATTCCTAATATTTCTGCTTCTCCAATTTTTCTTGCTCCTTCGTGAATCCACCATTTTCGTCCGATATCCATATATTCATCAATCGGTTGTCTTGATAAAAACCGAACTAAAACTTCTTCAGTTTCTCCAGGCAATATCGAATCGTCTTTCTCGAATTGAATATCACCCATATACGCATATTTAAATTGTCCGTTAGGTTGATATTCGAAAACGTGATTTGGACGATATCCACTTGCAATTCCAGTTTTTCTTCCGCCTTCTTCTGTTGGAACGAGAGTTAGTTTCGCTTTTACGTGAACTAATTCAGGTGTTTCTTCAAGGTCAAAATCAGTAATACTATAATCCGTGTATTTTCCGAAAGCGTGCGTATCAAAAACTTTTCCGTAACCTAAATTCAGCCATCTTTTGTAAATCAACTTTCCATTGAAATACAAATACAGTTCATTGTCATCTTTTATTTCCTTTCGTACTATCACGGTTTCTTAAATTACCTACAACGTGTTATATAACAACTTTTATCACCGATATCCCGTAAATAACTCAGGTTATAGTAAGTTTGTTATTACTTTTAGTTTATAGTTTTTATTTAAAACGTATCATTTTGATAAGCACCTAAATCTGGACTTAGAGTTCTATCGTTATTTAAAATATCGTTAGGAACTTGTATTGCAAAAGTTGTATTTCCTTGATTTACTGCTGGAGATGTGCTATTAATAATTAATTGGTTATTAGAAGAATCTAAAAACAAAGGATCTTGGTTAAAAATCACACCATCGTATTTTGTGTTATCAGTATAGGTGTAATTATCACCAGAAAAATTAGGATTATTTACTGGAAAACGGGTTAAGCAATTAGTGAATTTAAAATTAAATACTACTGCAGGATCTTCAAATTCATCTAATAAAAATTCGGTATCATCGTTTCCGTAAATAATACAGTTGCTAAAGTTAGCTTCGGTTAAATCTGTTATTTCAATGGCGTTTGCTGTTTCTCTAAAATTATTTATTAATAATGCCGGAAACTGTCTAAAGCTATTAGACCAATAGTTTACAATAGTACTATGCGTAACGTTATATTTTCCTCCAAAAGTAGCAGCAAAAGATGCTTGACCAGAATTATTAATCACTAAATTATTTGCAGTAATAGATGTTCTTCTTCCTAAAATACCAAAAGTACTTGAGTTATAAATTTGTGTATTAGTAATGGTTAATTTATCTGTTGTTGGATTTGGATTTTCATCACTTAAAACACCAATTGTTGCGTTTTTAATGGTTGCGTAATTTATAGTGTTATTTACACTATTTTCCGACAGCCAAATAGTTCCCCATTGTCCAGGAACATTTTCGTAAATAGGCTCTAATCTATCGCTTTCAAAAATAACTTCGTTATCTAAAGTTTCTTGATCTGTGCTAAATGATCCATTTACATTTAGTGTTGCATTCTCATTTACTAAAATTCCTGAGTTTTCATGAAAATGAACTCTAGCTCCTGCATCTATAGTTAAGGTTTGTCCGTTTGGAACTGCAGCATAACCATAAATAACGTATGGTTTTTGGTTTGTAAATGTTAACTCTGAAGCTTCTAATTCTCGACCTTGAATATTGGTTTCTATAGTTTCACCATTTAAATTAATACTTAGTGTTTCTACAATATTGTCTATATCTCTATCAGGAAAAATTAAAACTGCATCTTTTACAAGAGTAACCAAATCTACATCTTGTTGCAATGTTCCAGAATCAAATAGAATTCTATCTGTGTATAAAAACTCGTTAGCAGGTAAAGGAGTTTGATTTTCATCAAACGTAGTTTCAACAAAAATAAACAAACTGTCTTTTGCTAGAATTTCAACATTACTGAAGCTTTTACCTGCTTGTCCATCTACATTTAGTCTGTATCCAGAATTTACGCCATTCTCTAAACTTACGTTTGGAATAGAAATGTCTTCGGAACTATTATTATATACTTTTAAGTTGTAAGTACTTGATCCAATATTTGCGAAAATAGTATCTAAATAGACTGTATCTTTAGAGAAGCCTAGGTTTCCGTTACTTGGAATAAATTCAAAATCTTTACGACAAGAACTCCATAATAAAAGGATTGCAAAGGTAAGTGTGAAGTATATAAAACGTTTCATTGCTAAAATTCAATTGTTATTACACAAATATAACTTTTTAGCGCAGGTTATATTGTATTAATTAAAGCAATTTAATATGTCTTCTGTAATTCTAGTTGGTTTTTTATTTTCTTTATTAAATAAACACCATGTTGTATCCGATGTAGCTAGAAGCGTTTGTGTTTCTGAATTATAAAATTCTACACATCTAATTGATCTAACACCTTTTGCAGATTTTATAAATGTTTTAACTTCAATAACATCATTCAAAAAAGCTGGTTTTTTATACGAAATGGAATGTTGGAGTAGTACCCAAAAGTAAGAATTTCTAATATGTTCTGTAATTGCTTTTTCCCAATGTGTAATTGCAATATCTTGAACCCAAGACACATATTGTATGTTGTTTACATGATGTAATTGGTCTAAATGTTCTTGTTTTACGGTAATTTGGGTTGTGTAGCTTTCCATAAAACAAAAGTAATTATAGTTTTTTTCTTTTAGCCTTTTTTTCTAAACGTCTTTGTTGACTTGCTTCTATATAATTTAATAATTTCTGTTTGTAGAAAACCTTATTGTTGCGTTTTGCAATACTATCTAAATGTTTTTGTTCTTTTATTTCTTCTGGAGTTGGTTTGTATTCATAACCATCAATATAGCAAGATAAAATTGCTCCGCCAGCTGTAATGGTTATCTCTCCAATTTCACTATCTAAAATTAAATTATTGCTATAAGTATTAGAATCATTAATTATAATTTCTTTATTACTATATCCAACATAACTAATAATTAAAGTATCTCCTTTCTTTGCTTTAAGCGTATAATTTCCATCAAAATCTGTAGAGGTTCCATTTTGTGTTCCTTTAACTAAAATTGATGCAATTGGTAATGGTAAGCCATTTTCGTCTAAAACAGTTCCTGAAATAGTTTTTGTATTTAAAATTGAATGTGCAATTTTTCCTTTAATAGTCGGGTTTTTAACAGAATCTGTTTGTATTATTTCTGTAGGAGTTTGTGCTTTAGAATCTTGTGGTACTAAACTTAAAAAGCCAAATAAACCAGAAGCTAAGAAAGACCAATAGTTATTTTTACTTTTTCTGCTTAAAACAACAGGTCTATTTAGTTGTTGGTTTTTAAAACGACCACAAATATTGTTATGCTTTAAAAAGTACTTAACAATAGACTCGTCTGTTTTAGAAGTGAAATCTACAACGGTTTTTTCGCAAACTTGGCAATGTCTACCCTTTTGGTTAGGCAACATTTTATCCCAATTTTCATGGCAAGGTTCTGGAATACTTATATTTAGTTCTGTTCTCATAATAGTTTTGTT